>JAUUZB010000244.1 GCA_030590185.1 Deltaproteobacteria bacterium | reverse complement strand
GAACGCTTGGACTCGGCCCACGGGGATGAGCCGACCGCCGGAGCGGAGCCCGCCCCTGAGCCGACCGCGGGAGCAGAACCCGCCCCCGCCCCGCCAGCCGGAGCGGAGCCCGCCCCTGAACCAGCACCGCCCGCCGGAGCGCCGCCCCCCCCCCCACCCGCGGCCCCCCGCGCCCCCCGGGGGGGGCCGGGGGGGGGGCCCCCCGCCCCCGGAACGGGCTCCGATCCGGCGGTCGGTTCGGGGGCGGGCTGCGCTCCGGCGGTCGGTGCAGGTTCAGGGGCGGGCTCCGCTCCGGCTGTCGGGGCGGGGGCGGGTTCTGCTCCCGCGGTCGGCTCAGGGGCGGGCTCCGCTCCGGCGGTCGGCTCATCCCCGTGGGCCGAGTCCAAGCGTTCGCGCATCTTGTCCGGCATCCGGTTCGGGATCAACGTCTCGTAGAGCTTGCGCGGGTCCTCGCCCTCGTCGGGCGGTTGGTACTCATTCGAGTGCTTGACCATCACCCGGTCGGAGCGAAAGACGCTCCCGTCCCAGCGACCCTCGACGATGCAGCCGATCCCCTCGCGGAACATCTGGGGCGGCGCGCCGCTCGAGACGACCACCACGCTGGCGCCCTCCGGTTCGGGTTGCTCGCCCAATGTGAAGCGCAGGCGCATCGCCTCGGCGTCCCAGTCGACGGAGCCCGTCTGCACCATGCCGCCGAGCCGCAGGGTCGAGCCCTTGATCTGTTCCCCCTTGGCCAGCAGATCGGTCGGCGTCCAGTAGTAGACGATGTTCTCCTCGAGGCTGCCAAAGGCGAGGAAGGCGATGGCGCCGGCGCCAACCAACAGCGCGGCCACCGCGGCCAGCCGTTTGCTCGTGGCCGGGCTCATGACGGCTCACCCGTCGGTGGCTCGGTCGGCGGCGCGACCTCCTCCCGCTCGCGTAGATACAGGGAGAGGCCATAGAGGATGATGGTCACCCAGGTGATGGTGTAGCCAGCCCAGACGTAGCCCCAACCGCCGACGATCACTCCATCCGAAATGTTGTCCATCACGCGTTCTCCTCGGTCGGCTCGAGCGCCGGGGGCTCGGTCATCTCAGAGTCGAGGCGCCGCTTGGCCACGTTGTAGCGCAGGGCCAGGAACCAGACGAAGACGAGGGTCATGGCGAGGGCGTTGGCCAGGAGCACCAACCCCACGGTCGCGTCCATCGACTGCCGGTCCGATTGGATCTGGTGCAGCCCGCCCCACCACTTGACTGAAAACCAGACGATCGGCACGTCGGCCGAGAGGATCAGCGCCGCCACCGCCGACCAGGTCGCGCGCCGTTCGGTGTCCTCCACGAACTGTCGCAGCGCCAGGTAGCCAGCGAAGCCCATGACGAGAATCGCGGTGGAGGTCAGGCGTGGATCCCAGGTCCACCAGACCGCCCAGGCCGCACGGCCCCAGATCGATCCGAGCACCACCGCCAGGCCGCCGAAGATCACTCCGATCTCGGCGCTCGCCCCGGCCAGGGAGTCCGCCCGGTAGCTACCCTTGAACAGGTAGGTGATGCTGGCGCCAAAAGTAATCGAGAAGGCGAGCAGGGCCACCCAGGCCGCGGGCACGTGCACGAAGATCAGCCGGTAGACATCGCCCATGTAGCGTTCGACCGGCGCGTACCACAGGCCGACGGCCTGCCCGGCGAGCAGGGCGGCGATCGCCACTGGGGGGAGGATTTTTCTCCACATTGGATTCATCAGCTCGCTACTCCTGAACGACTCGGCCGAACATGAACAGGCACAAGAGCCAGTAGACCACGTTGAAGACGACCAACAGCGCCGTCCAGGTCCAGATCTTTCCCATCGGGTCGCCATCGAGAATGAGGATCGTCCCCTTAACGGCACCAACCAGGGCAGGGACCAACACCGGAAAGAGCAAGAGCGGCAAGAGGACATCCTGGGCCCGGGTGTGTCGGGCGATGGCCGCGTAGAGGGTGCCGGGGGCGCTGATCGCGCCGCAGCCGAGCAGCATCAACAGAGCCCCGTGGGCCAGGCTGCCGCGCACCTCCGGGCCGTACAGGGCGATGGCCACCGGTACCAGGATCACGCCGAGCAACACCAAGAGGGTCGTGTTGGCCAGGGCCTTGCCCAGGAAGATCGCCTGGGGCGGCACCGGCGTCAGCAGCAGGCCCTCGAGGGCGGAGTTCTCCGACTCGACGCGGAACGATTCACCGAGGGACAGGACGCTCGCCAGGAGGATGGCCAACCAGAGGTAGCCGGCGGTGTTGCGAGCCAGCACCACCGGATCCGGCCCGGCCGCAAAGGAGAAGAGCAACAGGGTCATCACCCCGAAGAAGATGGTCGCGCTGAGGCGCGCCCGGCCACGCCACTCCAGGAGGAAGTCCTTGCGGATCACGTTGGCGGTCGCCGACCAGAGGGAGGGCGGGTCCACGGTGGCGGAGGTGCTCGGCTCGGTTCTGGTCACGACGCACCCTGCTGCGGGTGGGCGATCGGTTCGAGGTTGCGCACCACCCGACCGCCCTTCATCTCGAGATGGAGGTCGCACAGCCGGCGGCCGCGCTCGATGTCGTGGGTGGCGAGCAGAATCGTTTTGCCGGCCCCCTGTTGGTCAGCGATGAATTGCTCGGCGAGTTTCACCCCGCCCGGGTCGAGCTGGCTGAAGGGCTCGTCGAGCAGGATCAAATCCGGCTCCCGCAGCAGCACCCGCGCCATGCAGAGGCGGCGGCGCATACCGGCGGAGAAGGTGCGAACGGCGCTGTGGCGGCGGTGGCCGAGGCCGACCCACTCGAGGATCTCGAGGATCCGTTTCAGGTCGGATTTGCCCTGAAAGCGGGCGGTGAGGCTGAGGTTCTCCTCAGCGGTGAGGTCTTCGTACAGAAAATTGGCGTGGGTGACGATGCCGATCCGGCGGCAGAGCTCGCCGTTGCGTTGGCTGCGTCGTTGTCCGAAGACCTCGAGATGGCCAAAGGTCGGCTTGAGCGCGGTCGACAGGACCCGCAGGAGCGTCGTCTTGCCCGCACCGTTCGGGCCGGTGAGCAACACCGAGTGGCCGGGTGGGATTTCGAAGGAGACCCGGGCCAGGGCCCAGTGGCGCCCATAACGTTTGGATACGTCCTGAACACGGACCGCGTGCTTGGGCGGTGCTGTGGGCGGGGTGTTTTCGTCTGACACGTCGGCTCCCGACGGGCTTCATATCGGCCCTAGCTGGGGACCGCGGGCGGTAGATTGGACACCTTCGCCCGGAAGTCAAGAGGAAACGGGGGTTTGCGGGCGGGGGGCTCGGTTTGGCCGGGTGGCTGCCAGGCGCGTGTACCGACTATCGTGCTGGCTACTAGGCCCGCCGTCGCGCCAGTAGCCTCTCCACCCGCTCGATCTCCCCGCGCCGTTGCTCGTCGTTCCAGCCGAGGACCTCCCCCAGGATGTCGGCGCTGCGCTGCAACAGGGCCTCGGTGGGCCGGCCGAGCATCAGCACATTCGTGCGGCGCAGGAGCGCATCTTCGAGGTGCACCGCGCATTCCTGTTCGGCGGCGAAGCGTAGTTGGGCGCCGATCTCCTCGCCCCGGTCCCACAACGGCTCGGCGAGCTCCGGTCGATCCCGGCACAGACCGAGGGGTTCCTCCCAGGCGGTGCCGTAGTGGCTGACCAGGTGGTTCACTAGCTCGGGCCCGGCGCCGAGGGCCGCGCCGGAGGTGACCGCGCTTTGCCGGTAGCCGGTGATCGTGCCGCGGGGGGCGCGCCACAGCGGCGTCTCGTGGGTGGTGCAGGGGAGCCGGCCGCGGTCGAGCTTTGCCACCACCGCGTCGACCAACCGCTCCGCGAGGTGGCGGGAGGTGGTGTATTTGCCCCCCAGCACCGACAGGGCGTTGTCCGCGAGGCCGTCGGTGGCGTGGTCGAGGAGCTCGAACCGGCGGGACGCGCCGTAGGAATCCTTGGCGCCGTCGGTGTCGGCGAGGGGGCGCAGGCCACCGTAGGCCACCTGGATCTCCTCCGGGTCGAGCTCCAGGGCCGGGTAGCAGGCCCTGATCTCCTCGACGAGCTCAGCGATCTCGGCGCGGGTGACCACGAAGTCGTCCGGGCTATCATTAAAGGGGCGATCGGTGGTGCCGACGAGGGTGAAGCCGCGCCAGGGCAGCAGGTAGATGTGCCGTTTGCTCGGGGTGATCATGCCGAGGGCGTGGGTCTCGTGCAGCCGGTCGATGAGGATGTGGATGCCCTTGGAGCGGGTGAGTCGCGTCGTCTCGCCGCCGAGGTGGCCGAGCAGCTCGTCCGCCCAGGCGCCGGCGGCGTTCACCACGACCTCGGCGCGGATCTCCAGCCGGTCACCGCTGACCTCATCGGTCACCTGGACGGCGTCGATGCGTCGGCCGGACTTGGAAAAGCCGGTGACCTCGGCCCAATTGGCGACCGCGGCGCCGCGTTGGGCGGCGCTGGTGATGAAGTCGAGGGTGAGGCGCTCGGGACAAACCATCTGGCAATCGTAGTAAACAAAGCCACCATTGAGGCGGTTGGTCGGCAGGTTGGGAAAGAAGTCGAGCAGCTCGGCGCGGCTCAACCGCCGGTGGCCGGGGAGGTGCTTGGCCGGATCGCCGAGTCGGTTGCGGTCATAGGCGAGGGAATCGTAGAGGGTGAGGCCCGCCTTGAGCACGAAGCGCTCAGAGCCGCGGGTCGGGATCACGAAGGGCAGCGGGTCAACTTGATGGGGCGCGATCAATTCCAGGATGCGCCGCTCGCGCAGGCTCTCCCGCACGATGTTGAGCTGGAAACTCTTAAGGTAGCGCAGCCCGCCGTGGACCAGCTTGCCGGTGGCCGCCGAGGTGGCGCCACTGAAGTCGGCCTTGTCGACCAGGGCCACCGACAGGCCGCGCAGGGTTGCGTCCCAGGCCACCGCGGCGCCGCTGATGCCGCCGCCGATCACCAGCAGGTCGAAGCGCTCGTCGCTCAAGCGTTTGAGATCGCGCTGCATCATTCGCTCCTATCGCCCGACTCCAGCCCGCTGCCGCGACCATAGTCCCTTTTTGCCGTGCGTACACGGTGTGTGCGAGTTGACCGGTTAGCCGGCACCGTCTACGCTTTTCCCATGAGCCGCCGTTTCCTCCTGGTTTGCGTCCTTCTCTGTGCCTGCGTCGGGGAGCCCGGTGACACCGACACCAGTTGCACCGAGCACACCGACTGCCCCGGCACCGAGCTCTGCATCGACGACGTTTGTCAGAGTTTTAGCTGCGAGTCGGATGCCGACTGCAACCAGGGGCAGCTTTGCCTGACCAGCGGCCAATGCGCGGTGGCCGAATGCCGCGACGACACCGACTGCTGCGGGCCGAGCGAGCCGGACTGCGGCCGTTCCTGCGTCGACAACGCCTGCCACTGCTCCGACTGCACCGATGGTGAGGATGCGGTTTGTTACCGCGGCTGTCACCGGGGGATCGAGGTGTGCGCCAACGGCTGCTGGGGGGAGTGCGACGCCCCGCCGGTGTTGGAGACCGAGATCTGCGACGACGACATCGACAACGATTGCAACGGTCAGGTCGACGACGGCTGTCTGTGTACCCCGGCTGCCACCAAGGCGTGCGACAGCCCCTGCGGTCCCGGCCTGCAGACCTGTGACGGGGCCGGCGAGTGGGGCCCGTGCGACGGTGACTGCTGCACGCCCGGACAGAGCGGCGAGCAACCCTGCGGCAACTGCGGCTTCCAGCAGGGGGTCTGCACCGCCCTGGGCCAGTGGGAGTGGGGGACGCTGTGTCAGGGGGAGGGGGTCTGCGACGCGGCCAGCGAGGAGCAGGCCCCGTGCGGCAACTGCGGCCAACAGACCCGCACCTGCGCGGCCGACTGTAGCTGGGGGCAATGGAGTGACTGCGCCGACCAGGGTGTGTGCGAGCCGGCGGTGGTCCTCGACGAGGCCTGCGGCACCTGCGGCACCTGGACCTTGTTGTGCGGCGATGACTGCCAATGGGATCCCCAGACTGCTTGCGTCGAGGGCACGGTCTGCGACCCCAGCGGTCCGGATCAAACCCGCGACTGCGAACGCTGCGGCACCCAGTCGAGGAGCTGCATCGACAACTGCAATTGGGGCGCCTGGTCGGCTTGCCTGGGTCAGGGGCCCTGTGAGCTAGGGGAGGTGACCACCGAGGTGTGCGGCATGTGCGGCGAGTGCACCCGCGGATGCCTCGCCGATTGCAGTTGGGGCGTTTGCGGCGCTTGCGTAGGTGAAGGGGAGTGCACCGCCGGCAGCGGCGACGCTCAGGATTGTGGCCCAGCCACCGACCTCGGGATCTGCGAATACGGTGAGCAGGCCCGCACCTGCTCCGGCACCTGCCTATGGGGACGTTGGGACTCCTGCCTGGGCGCGGTCTACCCCGACCTCTGGGATATCTGCGGCAACGGCATCGACGAGGACTGCGACGGCTTCGACTACGAAGTGATGGATGACTACGAGTATAATGATAGCTGCGCCACCTGCGAGTGGCTGGGGGATGACCCGGAGGTCACGCTCTACCCGACCATCGACAGCGATCTCGATGTCG
>JAUUZB010000576.1 GCA_030590185.1 Deltaproteobacteria bacterium | reverse complement strand
GGACCTGGACGATCTGGGCACCACCAACAACGACGAGAACGTCACGAATCTAGTGGTCGCCTTGATGGCGATCGAGAAGCTGGTGCTCTACTCCAACCTGCTCCAGATCACGCCCGCCGCCGGTACGCCGACCAACCTGGCCAACGTCGACGTGAGCGCCGGCGCGATCACCGGGCTGTACCTGACCAGCCCCGGCGACAACATCATCTTCCATTTCGGGGCCAAGGTGGACACCGCCTATGCCCAGCTCGAGCTGGTGCCGTTCGAGATCACCGACACTGTGCCGGCGGCCGGGACGCCGATCGCGTTGACCCTCTCCTGGTCATTGGGGGACACGGTGTTGACCGTTGACCCGGCTGAGGATCTGGCGCCCGACGCCAACAGCGCCACCCTCTACGAGCTGCGCTTCCACGCCTGGCGCTGGGGTGACGGCAGCGTCGCCTTGAGTGAGGTGGATCCGCTCACCTACCGCGCCTTCCGTTTCGACGTCTCGACCCAGCCTCCGGATCTGAGCAGCCCCAACCCCGCCATCTATGTCGCCAACGCGGTCGCCGGCCCCCAGCGGGCCAGCGCCTCGTCGTGCGACGCGGACCGCTGTTGGCTGCTCGACGACCACGGTCATTATGTGGGCGGCTATGGCAGCACCACCTCGATGATGACCGGCGCCAGCGGTCTCGAGCTGGTGTGGGACGCGGTGCCCTTCGCTGACACCTATCGGGTGTATGCCCGCCAGCGAAACACCGACAACACGGCGGTTGGCTTCGGGAGCTGGTACCGCGTCACCACCGCGGTGATCGCCAGTGGCGACGACCCGATCGCCAATCCGGTCGTCTACGCCAACGCCGTGCTCACCACGGCCGCCTGCGGGGCGGGCTGCATCAGCTGGGACGACTTCGACGTCACCTCGGTCGGGGCGTTGGCTTTCAGCAACCAGCTCGACCTGGCGGTGACGGCGGTGGACGTCGTCGGCTACGAGTCGGCGATCGACGTGGGTCGGGTGTTGACCCTGGCGGACATCACCGCCGCGGTCGTGGACCACGGTGTCCTGGACTACGACAGCGGCGTGGCGGGCTCGGCCCACGCGCTGACGACCGAGCTCGGCGCGCGCGGCATCCGCAAGCACGTGCAGCTCACCTTTGGTGAGCACCTCGACACCGGCTCACCGCCGGTCCTTGCCGCCAACAGCGGCAACATCACCCGGCTGCAAAACAGCAGCGACGATGACATCTCGTGGGACCCGGGCTCCCCGTTGACCCCGGAGAACGTCTCGACCAACGTCGTCCTGGGTGGGGTCGAGCTCGACGTGCGCGGTGGCTGCGTGCCGATCACCTGCGGCGCTGACTACAACCCGGTCGAGCCGGGGCTCTCGAGCCAGTCGGTGTGTGTCGACGACCCCTCTTTCTTCGCCGGCGAGTCGGTCATCTTCGCGCGCCTCAACGCGGGCGGGGTCACCGAGATCCTGCTCTGGGCGGTCGCGGTGGCGAGCACCGACGACGCGGCCGGGGTGATCACCTTTGCCACGCCGGTGCAGGATGACCTGATTCCGCTGGATGCGGGCGGCATGCGCACCTTCGCCTGTGCAATGGGCGGCGGTCAGAACGCGGTGACGTTGCGAAACGCCGCGGTCGCCGGGGTGACCTTGGCTCAGCTGACGGACGCGAGCTTGTTCTACGCTGGGCAGCGCGTCTTGATGTTCGACCCCGCCGGCGTCAGCGCCACCCACGCGGCCACTATTACGGAGGTCAGGGCCGGGCAGACGATGGCCAGCTCCCTGCACGATTTGCTGCTCGACGCGCCGGTGCCGGCCGACTTTTCCACGTCAACCGTGGTCATGCCCTATCCCACGTACGGCGAGTACAGCCTGCGTCTGGCCGCTGACCTGAGCGCCGGTGGGGCATTGCGCTTCGAGGCCACCGCCAACGCCGGGGAGATCCAGCTGGACCTGACGGATGATCTGTCCAGCGCCGCGCACCGAGTGATGATGGGCGACCTGGTGCTGATCGATCTGGACGCCGAGATCGACACCATCGACGATCGGTACTTCGGCCGCATCAGCGAGCTGATGATGATGCCCGACAAGCCTGGCACCTTCGGCGTGGACGAGACCGACTACCACCTGTTGATCGTCCCGCCTCCGAGCGGGATGCGGGCCATCCCGGACGGGCTCGTGGTCCGCCGCGACGCGCTGGTCATCGCCCTCGGGGACAGCCTTAGCGTGACCAACAACAGCGCCGGTCCCGGCGCGCTGTTGGACACCTCCGGCAACGAGGGGCTGCTCGAGCACCGCGATCAGCTCAGTCGGTGCAGCGGCATTCCGGGGTGCGTCAACGACACGCTGGTGTATTGATCGGAGAGCGTGCGTTGCGAGGGGTTGCCCTCGGCAAGAACTTCCTCTCCGGGCACGTCACGAGCACCATCTCGGCACGGGGTGTCCGTACGGTGAGACACCGGGTTCCCGCCGCAACTGCACACATGCAGCGGCGGGGGACTCGGTAGCCATCTTCGATGTTCGCGCTGGGCGATTGAGGATGGTACCACCAAGCGAGAACCACGTCTGAGGGGCACTCCCGACAGGATTCGAACCTCCATCACCTGAACGATTCTGGGAGGTTGATTCATGGCGCACCCGACAGGATTCGAACCTGTGACCTTCGGATTCGTAGGGGGCTCCGGGGGGGATCCAGCGGGCGCCAATCCGTCGCAATCCATTGGAAATACTCACTTGACGCGTGAGGGCGAAGTCCAGGGATCGCAGTTATCCACAGGCCTTTTCAAGAATTCTGCTACCCAGGTGCTACCCGATTTGCGGTTGGTCGACGGTGGGAGAGATCGCCTGCTTTCGGTCCGTCAGGTGGCTGAGCGCCTCGGGATGAGCACGGCCACGATCTATTCGCTGGTAGAGCGCGAGGAGCTGGCGCACGTCAGGGTGAGCAACGCGATCAGGGTGCGGCCGGTCGACCTCGATGCCTTCATTGAGGCGCGGCGGCGAGGCGGCCTGCGATGAGAGAAGCCCCCGCGACAGGGCTATACGCCTGGCAGGCGCCCCGTACCGGCCGTGACGTGAGAACAGGCCGGAAACAGGTGAGGTCAACGTGAGAGACGGAAAAGGACGATGGGTGAAGGGCACGAGCGGGAACGCTGGCGGTCGGCCCCGGCAATTATCCCATGTGGTCGAGCTGGCGAGGCAGCACACCACCGAGGCGATCAACACCTTGGCTACAATCGTGGCCGATCAAAAGGCATCGCCCTCTGCCCGGTCGGCAGCAGCGTCGGTGTTGCTCGATCGCGGCTGGGGCAAGCCGGTGGTACCGATCGAGCTGCCGGACGATCGGTCGGTTGAGGAGCTGACCACCGAGGTGGTGGAGGCATTGGTCAAAGCGCAGCTTTGCGAGACCCCGAGCACACCGCGAGAGGCGCAAGAGTACAGCACGGACGCGAGAGAAATCCCGGCGGCGGATTTGGTGGCGGCGGCAAAAGCCGGAAGCTAGCCGATGAAATAGACAAGCCGTCGACCCGACACCAACTTGTGCCCGACGCCGTTGGGTTTTTTTTTCTGGATGCGCTCACCGTGGCTTCTTGAATAGGTCTCGGATGTCCACCGAGAGCCCCTTGGACAACCGGGCCAGCGTTGTCAGGGTTGCATTGACATCGCCGGCCCCAAGCCGTTGGAGCAACCGGGTGGACATTTCGCACTGAGCCGCCGCGGCTTCCTGAGTGAGGCGGTGCCCCTCCCGGAGCCTAAGGACATTGCGGGCGAGCCGTGACTGGACCTCTTGGTAGGTGGGGCTCTGGTACTGCTGCGCCCGCTCTTTGCGCCGTTTCCGCACGGCCGGAGACGTAGCCAGGGACCAGACTTGCAAACCACGACGCTAGCGTCGTACGTTCAGCGCCAAGGATAAGATTTGAGCGATTAACTTGGTCTGACACCGGGAGGGGAAGATGCGACAAGGGGGCTTGCGGCACGTTTGGTGGCTTTGTCTGGGAATCGTGGCGTGTGGAGGGCAGGAGGTGGACCCGACCGGGGTGACGGGACCTAGCGGCCCGACAGGCCCGACAGGAGCAACCGGACCAATCGGGCCAACTGGGCCAACTGGGCCGAGCGGACCATCGGGCCCAGAAGGACCGCTTCCGGAGATTGCGGCCGATGGCGGCATCACCGGGACAGGCACCCTTGGCGATCCCTTGAGCGTCAATTTTGGCGGAACAGGCTCGGCCAACACCGCGGCCCGAAGCGACCACACCCAAGATTGGGTTTCGTTAACGAATGTGCCGGCCGGATTCGCCGATGGTACCGACGATGG
>JAUUZB010000797.1 GCA_030590185.1 Deltaproteobacteria bacterium | reverse complement strand
CTCCCAGGGAGTTGATGCCGATCAACAACTCCCGGGCGAGGCGCAGGCCGCGATTGATGTCACAGGAGCCGTCGAGGGCTGGGTCGTTGATCAACCCCTTCCAGCCCACCGTGGTGCGGGGCTTCTCGAAGTAGGCCCGCATCACGATGACCATGGTGTCGGCGAGCTCGACCCGCAGCTCGTTCAGACGCCCGGCGTACTCGAGGGCCGCCTCTGGATCGTGGAGCGAGCAGGGACCGACGACCGCCACGAGGCGTGGGTCGTCGCCGTGCAGGGCGGACGAGATGGCGGCGCGGCCCTCGGCCACGGTGCGGGTAACGGTGTCATCACCGGGGAGGGCGTCGATCAGCTCGGCCGGTGGCTCGAGGGGATCGAAGGCGGCAATCCTGGCGTCGCTGAGGTGAGGCATCAGAGTATCCTGCCATCACCTGGAGAAATCAGCCAGGGGCTTTACTCCGACATTCCCCGTTGGTGACTGAGAAACCAATCCAGGATATTGGTCGGCGTCAAACCCATTCCGTCAGGGCCATAGAAGATGGTCGTCGGGAAGGGCGCCCCGGTCTGCTCGTAGGTCGCGGTCCAACAGTCGTGCTGCGCGAGCACATATTCAGTGTAGAGCGGCGAGGGACTGGGTTGGGGGTCACAGGCCAACAGGGCATCGAGGGCGTCGATCGTATTCTGGTTCGACTGGGTCCCGTCCTCATCGTTGTGGAAGGCCCAGACCGGCACGTCGACGAGGTTGCAGATGTTGGTCGTGTTGACCGGGATCGAGCAGGTCGGCATGATCGCCGCGGGCCGATTGGGATAGGCCATGGCGTAGTTCAACGTGCCGCCACCACCGGTGCTCAACCCGGTGACGTAGACCCGGTTGGCATCGACCCGGAAGCGGCTCTCGGCGTCGGCCAACGTTTCTTCGACGATGTCCGGCGACCAGTTCCAACAATCCCAGGAGCCGATGGTGCACTGGGGCGCCAGGATGATGAAGTCGAACTCCTGGCCGGCTTCGATCATCTCGGGGAAGGCGTTGGCGAGGACGAGGTCGATGTCCGAGCCATCGTCCGGGCCGCGCTCACCCCAGCCGTGCAGGAACATCAACACCGGGAAACTACCCGTCTGCGTCTTGTAGTGCTCCTCCGGCAGGTAGGACCAATAGCGTACCGTGATCCCCGGCTGGGAGGGGGAGTCGAAGCTGAGCACCCCGTGTCGGATGGGGAAGTCGAGCCTGAACTCGATGATGTCGGCGTCGCTCTCGAGGCCGGTGCGGTCTCCCTGGGCCAGCAGGTAGACCCAGTAGGTGGTGTTATCGGCCAGCGCAACGTACGAAACGCTCTCCTGGGTATCGGCCACCGGCACATCGATGATCCCGGCGGGCAGCAGCATCGAACGCCCGGCCGGCCCCTCCACGATATCAACCGCGGTTGGACTCGCCTGGGTATCGTAGACGACGTAGTAGACCAGGCCGCTGCCGTTGAGGGTGACCTCGATGTCGAAGCTCGAGGCGCCGTGGGGAATACTGGCGCTGGTGATCGCGAAATCCCGCACGTCGACCGTGCGGAGCGCCTGAACGGCGGGGTTGCCGGAGGAATCGCTGACGTCGTAGGTCACCTCGTAGATGCCCGGCACAGCGGCATTCACGCCGTCGGTGGTGGTGATCTGCGCCGAGATGTCGCCGTCGACGTCGTCCGACGCGGTGGCGCCCGGATCGACCCACGCTTCGCCCACGAACAGCACGACCCGCGGGTCACCGAGCAGGGTGATCTGCGGCGGCGTCACGTCGCCGCCCGTACTGCCCGTACCGCCGGTACCGCCCGTCCCGACCACGCCGCCCGTCCCGACCACGCCACCCGTCCCGACCACGCCACCCGTACCGACCACGCCGCCCGTACCGACCACGCCGCCCGTGCCGACGGCGCCGCCCACACCGCCCTCCCCGTCCACACCACCGAAGCCAACCCGGCCACAGCCTACGAACAGCAACGCGAGCGCCAGCGCAGCGCCCGCCACCAACATCCGTGTCACGGGGGGGGGCTCGAGATTTTTCATCACCCCGAAATCATACCATAGATCCGGCGGTCGCCGGAGCGGATCAGCCCAACCGCGCCAGCAGCGCCTTGAGCAGAACATAGAACCGTTCGGTCGACGGGATATTGAGCCGCTCGTCGGGCGAATGGACCCCGTTCATGTCCGGTCCGAAGGAGATCATGTCCATGCCCTCGAACTTTTCCCCGAGCAGCCCACACTCCAGCCCGGCGTGGATGGCGAGCACCTCCGGCGGCTTGCCGGTCACCTCCCCGTGGACCTCCTTGAAGACCGCGAGCAGCTTCGAGTCGAGGTTCGGCTGCCAGCCCGTGTACCCTGCCTCCAGGGAAACCTCAGCGCCGAGGGCCTCGGCTAGGGACCGGATGCCGCCGCGCACCGCCTCGAGGGCGCTGCCGACCGAGGAGCGGCCGCAGTTGACGAACTCCACCACGTCGCCGTCCATGCGCACGACACCCAGGTTGTTGGAGGTCTCGGGCAGCATGTCGATGTCGCGACTCATGGCGATCACGCCGGTGGGGGTGGCGAGCATCAGGGTCGTCAGCTTCTGCGAATCGGCCGCGCCAAAGGCCGCCTCCGGGACGTGCTTGGGCGCCTCGAGGGAGAGCGTCAAATCGGGATCGGTCTTGCCGAACTCGGCGCGCAGGTCGGTCTGCAGCGTGGCGACCACCGCTTCGGCCTTGGCCTTGCCACCGCTCGGCAGGCCCACGACAGCGTGCGCCTCGCGCGGGATGGCGTTACGCATGCTGCCACCCTCGAGTGCATAAATCCGCAGGCCGCCGGCCTCGCGCCCCACCTGATCGAGCAAGCGCCCGAGACAACGGATCGAGTTGGCGCGGTTGTGGATGATGTCCATGCCGGAGTGACCACCGGCGAGGCCCTTGACCCAAAGCTCGACGGCATCCCAGTCGCCCGGCACCGCCTCGCGACTACAAGAGAGCGACACCTTCGTATCGCCGCCACCGGCGCAGCCGACCGTGACAAAGCCCTCCTCCTCGGAGTCGAGGTTGAGCAGCTTGCGGCCCTTCAACATGTGCGGCTCGAGACCGTTGGCCCCGGTCAAGCCGCGCTCCTCGTCGATGGTGAAGCAGAGCTCGAGGGCGCCGTGTTTATCCGGCGGATCGTCGAGCATGGCGAGGGCCGCGGCCACGGCGATGCCGTTGTCGGCGCCGAGGGTGGTGCCGTTGGCGGTGAGCCAATCACCGTCGCGCCGCAGGTCGATGGGGTCGGCCAAGAAGTCGTGGCTGACGTCGCTGTTCTTCTCGCAGACCATGTCGGTGTGCCCCTGCAGGACCACCGCCGGCCAGGACTCACAGCCCGCGGCCGCCGGGATGACCACCACGACGTTACCGACCGCATCCTCGCGCACCTCGCAGCCGTGCTCCTCACCGAGCTTCTTGATGGCGGTTTGGATCTTCTCCTCGTGTCCAGAGCAACGCGGGATCTGAGAGACCATCTCGAAGTAACGCCAGAGCGCCACGGGCTCGAGGCCTTTG
>JAUUZB010000771.1 GCA_030590185.1 Deltaproteobacteria bacterium | reverse complement strand
GGATCGCGCGGGTGCGGTGAGCCGGGAGGTGCCCCTTCGACACGCGGTTGGCTGTCGCCGGCCGCGGCTCAGGGCGAACGGATAGTGCGGAGCACTGTGCCTCGGTCGCGGTGCTAGCGCTCGGGTTAGCCCTCGGCCAACACCTTAGCCACCGACTCCCGCGCCGCCCGCAATGACGGTAGCAGCGCCCCGCTGCAGGCCGCCAGCACCGCCGCGCCAAAGCCGAGCGCGTCGAGCCCCAGGGGGAAGACGAAGAAGCTCGCCGGCTTGAACGGGAAATCCGGCAACAGGGTGGCGGCCAGGGCGTCGATGCTGAGGCCGAGCAGGCGCGCCGTCACGATGCCGATCAACCCGCCGGCGACGCCGAGCATCAGGGCCTGGGCCTGCACCAGCACCACCAAATCGATCCGCCGTGCACCAACGGCGCGCAACACCGCGAGCTCGCGGCGGCGCTCCGACAGCGAGGCGAAGAAACTGTGGGCGATGTTGAGGGCCGCGAGGGCGAGCACCAGCAAGCCGATGAGGCTGGCCAGGGCGGTGGCGGCGTTGAGGAGATCGGCGGTGCTCTTGGCCGTCTCGTCAACCGCGAGGCCCATCGCCTCGACGCTCGCGGTAATCGATGGGACATCCTTGGCGGAGACCGCCTGGAGCAAGATGCTCGTGTAGCGCTCCTCGGCCCCCGGGAGGCCGTAGGTCTTCACCAGCCGGCGCGCGGTCTCGAGGGGCACGCTGGCGCCGAGACGCATGGCGAAACGCGACACCCCAACCACCCGGCCCCGCTCCACCCCCTCGGTGCGCGCCCCGCGCCGGCCGAGCATCAGGGAACGGCCGACCACGATCTCGAATTCGAAGCCCGTGAGGCTCTCGTCGCTGAGCTTGGGGGTACCGACCGAGGGTGCCACCGAGGCGTTGTAGATCTCGAGGAGCTGATCCGACACCACCACCGGTACGAACTCCGGGTTGTCGCGGAAGTCCTCGTTGTCGATCAGCTCCGTCGGCAGCCCCTCCATGAACAGGTCGGTGTAGAGCCGCCGCCCGAACAGGCGCGAGCCGCCCCGGGCACCGAGGGGCAGGGCGATCTCGAGCTTGGGATAGGCCTCGGCCACCTCCTCGAGGGCGCGCAGCTTCTCGAGGGTCTCCGCGTTGAGCTCGGTGCCACCGAACAGGGAGTCGGTCTTGAACAGGCCGAGGTCGAGGGTGCGCGGGATCACCTCGATGGTGTCGACGGGCAGCTGCCGCACCACCTCCTGGAGCACCACGTCCCGGGCGCCGAGACCGAGGCCAGCGACGATGAGCAACACCCCGACGCCGAGCCCGATGCCGAGGGCCGAGATCAACGACCGCAACCGCGCGGCCGCGAGGTCCTGGGCCGCGAGCTCCACCAGACCAGCGATCCTCACACCAACCTCCCGCGCTCGACCCGCACCACCCGCTGTGCCGTGTCCGCCACGTCCGGATCGTGGGAGGCGATGAACAGGGTCGTGCCGGCCGCCTCGAGCTGCTCGAAAAGGTCGAGGATCCCCCGGCCGGTCTCCCGGTCGAGGTTGCCGGTCGGCTCGTCGCACAGCACCAACTGCGGTTGGTGAAACAGCGCCCGCGCGATGGCCACCCGCTGACGCTCGCCCCCGGACAGGGTGTCGGGCCGGCGGTGGCTCTGATCGATTAGCCCAACCTGGCTGAGCACCTCGCGGGCGCGCGCCCCATCGACCGGCCGGTCACAGAAGCGCGCCGGCAACAGCACGTTATCCAGCACCGACAGGTGACCGAGCAGGTTGTAGGCCTGAAAAACGAAGCCGAGAACATCGTTGCGCAGCCGGGCTCGCTCCGCGTCCCGCAGGCCCCCGAGGCTGCGGCCGGCGATGGTGACCTCGCCCTCGAAGTTCGGGTCGAGGGCGCCGAGGATGTGCAACAGGGTGCTCTTGCCCGAGCCGGAGGGCCCGACCAATGCCACCCGCTCTCCGGCGTGGATCGTCAGGTCGACGCCCTCGAGGATCGCGATCTGGCGTTCGCCGTCGCGGACCCGCTTGGTGACGCCGCGGGCGGTGAGGATCGGATTGGGCATCAAGGAAGATCAGGTATCAAAAGATCGGGCATCAAAGCACCGGACAGCGAAACCAACGGATCCGCCGTCCTATTGGAGCTGCTCCCGAATCTCGATGTGCATCCCGCCCTCCTCGGCGTTCACGGCCAGGGCGACGTCGCCGATGGTGCGCACCAGCTCGAGCAGGGAGCCGATCAGGTTGGCGAGCACCCCGCCGAGGTTGGCGCGTACGACCGCGTCGGCCAAGGCCCCGGTGCGCAAAATCACCACGCTGGTCCCCTCGCGCTGCGCCGCGGTGCCGCCCACGGTTCCCACGAGGGTCTCGGGGAGCGTCGAGTCGGACTTGGCCACCGCCTCGAGCAGGAGCGGCAGCCGCCCGCGGCCCGCCGCGTAGACGTAGGTGTTACCGATGATCCCCCAGCCAAACCGCGGGTTCTCCCGGTCGGGCCCGAACACGATCGCCTGCTTGCCGCCCACGGTGAGCGTGCGCTTGACGATGGTGGTGCCGCGTGCGGTGAGGGCGGCCTGGGAACGCTCCAGGATCGCTTGCATGGCCGGCGGATCCTTGAGCTCAGCGGTCAAGACGACGTGCAGCGACTCGAGGGCGGCCGGCAACGAGCGCGTGCGCAACCGCGCCGGCAGACTCTCCAGATCGTACAGGTGAACGCTGGCGGTCAGCGGGCCCGCGAAGTTGGGGATCGCCTCCTTCTCCGGATCGATCCCGGTCGTGGACTTCAAACGCACGCTCGAGCGATTCAGGGCGGCGCCAATCGTACCAACCTGATGGAGGGCCGCGAGGCTCTCGGCGTTGAGGGACCGGGTCATGATCACCAGCACCGCGTCCTCCGCGATCCCCCGGGCGAGGGGCAGGGTGGGGGCACCAGCGAAGACCGCGGGCAGCGCGTCGCCCTCGAAGGGCATGAAGGTATCGGCCGCGATCCCTTCGGGGGTGATGCGCAGGCTGGTGATCGAGTCGCCACCGATTGGGATGGCGCCCGCACCGAGGAGCTCCGTCGCCTTTTTGCGCAGCAGGACACGAATCGCGCCGGGCGGCACTTTCTTGGCGAGCTCCCCAAAGGTGGTGTCGGCGTGCAGGGACAGGGGCGCCCCTGGCGCTTGCTTGACGAGTCGGGCGAGGGCCGCCTGGAGGGAGGGCAACCCCGGGTCCTGGGTGATCAAGGCGTAGTTGCCGAAATGGGCCCAGTGGATCACCGGCACCAGCTCATCGCCAAAGGGCCGACCCACGGTGTCGATCCGCCGGCCCGCGTGCTCGCTGGTGCGGTGCTGGTTGGCGCCGTCGAGCTTGCGGATGAGCGTCTTGACCATTTCGTCAAAGGTCGAGCGGTCGCTGACCCCAATCGCCAGCAGCGCCTCCGGTGAATCACCCTCGATGAACACCGCGGCGCCCCCGGCGGCGTTGATCCCCACCTTGGTCCAGTCCTCGATCGCCAGGGGATCGAAGCCGAGCTGCTCCACGAGCTTTTCGCGGATCGTCTTGGTGAGCTTGGGTCCCGCCTTGCGGGTGGCCCGGATGACAAAGCCGTCCAAGCCGCGGCGCAGTTGCTCCATGTCGGGGACGTGCAGG
>JAUUZB010000591.1 GCA_030590185.1 Deltaproteobacteria bacterium | reverse complement strand
GGATCGGCAGCGCCGCCACCGCCCCCATGGCGAGGCGGCACGACTCGATCGTGCCGTCGGCGCTCATGGTAGCGCAGGCGGCCACCGAGAGCTTGGAGATCGATTGGGCGCGACGGGTCCCGACCTTGCGCCAGTATTGCCGGACGCCGCCGGCTGGCACCGGGATCTCCAGGCTGACGATCAGCTCATCCGCTTTGAGCTCGGTCTGGCGGTAGCCGGTGCAGAAGGTGTCGTAGGGGATGACCCGTTCACCGTCCGCCGACGCCACCCGCACCGTGGCGTCGAGGGCGAGCAGGACCGGCAGGGTGTCACCCACCGGAGAGGAGGTGGCGACGTTCCCGCCCATGGTGCCGCGAGCCTGGACTTGAACCGCGCCAATCTCGCTAACGCACTGGTGCAGGCTCGGGAGGTGGGTTTGGACCGCGGCGTGGGCGCGGATGGCAGCGTAGGGTGTGGCCGCGCCGATGCGAATGGTGCGCTCGTCCGCGTCGATGCCGGTGAGCTCGGTGAGGCCAAAGATGTCGATCACGCCGGGGGGCTCCGGTCGCTCGCGGGCGCCGACCATGTAGTCGGTGCTCCCGGCGAGTGGCACGTAGTCCGGGTGGTCCCGGCGCGCGGCCAGGGCCTCGGCCAGGGCGGTGGGGCGGATGTACTCGGTCATGGCGTGCCCCCCTTGCCGAGCGTCTCGGCCGCGTCGCGGACCGCGTCGATGATCAGGTGGTAACCGGTGCAGCGACAGAGGTTGCCGGCGATCAACTCGCGCAGCTCCTCGCGGGAGGCGTCCGGTTTTTGGTGCAGGGCGGTGACCGCTGAGAGGGTGATACCCGGGGTGCAGAAGCCGCACTGGGTTCCGCCGTGTTCCACCAGGGCCGCCTGGACCGCGCGTCCGGTCTCGTCCGCCGCGATCCCCTCGATGGTGATGACCTCGTGGCCGTGGGCCTGGGCCGCGGGCACCAGGCAGGCGTTGACCGGCACACCGTCGAGCAACACCGTGCAGGCGCCGCACTCTCCTTCGCCGCAGCCCTCCTTGGTGCCGGTTAATCCGAGATCGACCCGCAGCAGGTCGAGCAGCCGCCGCAGGGGGGAGGTCTCGACCGTCTTGGCCTCGCCGTTGACGTTGATTTCAATCTTCACAGCCAGGACCCTCCCTTCTCGCCAGTGGTGAGCTGGTGCAGGATCTCCGGCAGCAGCGGGATCTCGTCGAGGTGAATCAGATCGCTTCCCTCTTTGCCCCGCCCGTCGGCGAGCGCCTCTTCGAGGGCGGTGGCCACCGCGGCGGCTGGGCCGTCCATGGGCAGCTCACCGAGGCCCTTGGCGCCGTGGGGACCGAACGGGTAGGGGATCTCGATGATCAGGGTTTCCAGATCAGGCGCGTCGCTGGCGGTGGGGATGATGTTGTCGGTCATGCGGCGATTTGCCACACGCCCCCCCTGGTAGACCTGGTGCTCCCAAAGGGCCCAGCCGAGCGCCTGCAGGGTGCCGCCCTCGATCTGCCCCCGGACGATGACCGGGTTGATCGCCTTGCCCACGTCGACCGCGTGGATCACCCGCTCCAGGGAGACCTCGAGGGTGTCGAGGTCCACCGCAAGGTCGACCAGGAAGGCCGCCCAGCCGTAGCAGGGGTAGGCGTCCCCTTCATATTTTACGTCGTCGAAGTTGATCCCGGGGGGCGATTTGTAGGTGGCGCGTTCCTCCAGGGGCCCGACATCTTCGGCGTGGCGGGCGCCGACTTCCCGGAGCCCGCCGCTGATGCCCTTTTCCTCGCCAAAGGCCTCGAGCCGGGCGCGCAGCTGCAGGGCCGCCTTCTCGACCACCGAGCCGACCACCATGCAGGTGCGGGAGGCGACCGTGGGGCCGCTGTTCGGCACCCGGTCCGTTTCCGGTCGGGCCATGCGGACCGCCTCGAAGGGCACGCCGAGGGCGTCGGCGGCGATCTGGGCGAGGGTGGTGTTGGATCCCTGGCCCATGTCGACGGCCGCCACCCGGACCTCAAAGGCGCCGTCCCCGGCGAGGGCCACGGCCGAGGTACCCTTGATCCGCTCCTCGCCACGGCCGGTGAAACCAGCGCCGTGGAAGTAGAAGGCCAGACCGCGACCGCGTTTGATCGGCGCGCCGGCGGGGAGGGCTGGCGGTGTGGGGGCCGGCAGGGCGAGTTGTTGTTCCACCGCGTCGAGCACCTCGGCGCTGCCGACGCTGTTCTCGAGTTTTTGGCCGGTGGAGGTGGTGTCGCCGAGGCGCAGCATGTTGAGCCGCCGGAAAGCGAACGGGTCCATGCCCATCGCCCTGGCCGCCTTCGCCATTTGGCGCTCGTAGGCAAAGGTCGACTGGGGGGCACCAAAGCCACGATAGGCGCCGTGGGGAGGGATGTTGGTGGCCGCGGCCCGGGCGATGACCCGGGTGTGCGCGCAGCGGTAGGGACCGGCGGCGTGCAGGATGGCGCGGGCGAGCACCACGCTGCTCATGGTTGGGTAGGCGCCGCCGTCCAGGATCAGATCGATGTCGATGGCGGCGATGGTGCCGTCGGCGTTGAGGCCCAAGCGGTGGTGGATCACCGACGGGTGGCGTTTGGTGGTGACCGCCAGATCCTCGCTGCGCGAGTAGACCATCTTTACCGGCGCGCCGGCCTTTTGGGCGAGCAACGCGGCGTGGGCGGCGATCAAGGAGGGGTAGTCTTCCTTGCCCCCAAAGGCGCCGCCGGTGACGGTTTGGGCGACCACGCAGTGATCACCCTCGATCCCGAACAGCACCTCGAGGGCGGTCTTGACGAAGAAGGGGCACTGCACGGATCCGTCGACGCGCAGGCGAGGGCGGCCGTCGAGCTCGTCCCACGCGGCGATCACGCCCTGGGTCTCGATGTACATCTGCTCCTGGGCGCCGGTGCGGTAGGTGCCCTCGATGACGCGGTCGGCCTTGGCGAGGGCGGCCTGTGCATCCCCCTTGTGGATCTCCAGGCGACACAGGACGTTGTCGTCGCCGTGCACCTTGGCGCCACCGGCTAACGCTTCGACCGGGTCGAAGACCGCGGGCAGCTCTTCGACCCGAACCCGTACGTGCGCGAGGGCTTCGGCGACGCGCTGCTCGTCGGCGCCGGCGATCAAGGCCAGCGGCTCCTCAACGTGTCGGATGCGACCGCCGATCGGCACGAGGGCGGGTTGATCGTTGTCGAGCAAACGGATCACGTTGGTGCCCGGGATGTCGGTGGCGAAGACCACGGTTAGACCGTCCCAGGAAAAGCCCGGGTCGAGGTCAATGGCCTCGAGGCGGGCATGGGGCACGGTGCTGCGCACGGTCCGGCCAAAGAGCATGCCGGGCAACACGATGTCGTCAACGTATAGGGCCGCGCCGGTGACCTTGTCGGCACCGTCAACGCGCCCGATGGAGGAGCCTACGGATGGTTGGGAGCTCGCCATGGAGGGTTCCATAGCCCCGGCGGGTTGAACGGGCAACCGCTCGCCCCGAACCTCAGAACGCCTTGACCAACCTGGCGGAGAACCGGTGCTCGAATATTTCGTCCGTGTCGATGCCAAAGCTGTAAAAAAAGTTGGCCTGCATGGTGTCGAAGAACAGGAAGTGCAGGCTGGGCCCCATGCTGTTGGCGTACATGATCCGGTGGGGCGGGTTGCCGCGGGACGGCTCCTCGAACAGGGCCTGCTCATAGAAGACGCCGACGTGGAAAACGTCCCGGGTGATGGAGAAGCGAAAGGCGGTGCTGGTTCCGATCGCGCGCCGTACCCAATGACGCGTACCGAAGACGCCGCGCAGGAAGAGCGACAGCGGCTCCTCGTCCAAGAAATGGATGCCCCCCCACTGCCCAATCCCGGCCACCCGTAGGCGCAGCTCGTGCCAACCGAGGGTGAACACCTTCTGGTATTCGGCGCGCACCAGCCAACGGGGCCGGGCCTCGGATTTGAAGAAGGCCCGGCCCTCGACCCAGAGCTCGTGTCGGTGGTCCAGGCGCAGGGTGTCTGGCGTGAAGTTCACCTCGGTGCGAAGGCTGACCATGCCGGCGGCGTCGCTCTGCTTCTCGATCGAGGGCATGGTCTCTGAATCATAGCGCCCGTCGGCGCGCTCGACGTCGAACAGCCAGCGGCCCTCGATGCCGGTGCCCACGGAGATCAACAGCCAGTCGTCGAGGTTGTAGCCGATGTTGGCCAGGGCGCCGTGTCGCATCCAGTAATATTTCTGCAGCGCGATGTCCCGGCGTTGCCGCCCCTTGAGGTCGTAGTAACCGACCAGGGACGGTCGC
>JAUUZB010000526.1 GCA_030590185.1 Deltaproteobacteria bacterium | reverse complement strand
CGGTGAGGCCGTGGAGGAGCGGGTGATCCTGGTGTCGGCCAAGAAGGAAGACCGCTTGCAGCAATACGCCGCGGATCTCGCCGCCTACCTCGGGCGCCACGGGGACTCCCTGCGCCTGCGCGACGTCGCCTTCACCCTGCTGCAGGGGCGGGATGAAATGGTGGAGCGCCTGGCCTTAGTGGTCACGAGCCTCGGGGATCTGCGCAGCAAGCTCGATGCGTTCGTCGACTCGGCCACCACCAACGACGCGGTGTTCCGGGGCGCCCTGGCCAAGAAGGATAGCGCCGCGGCCAAGGACAGCGCTGCGGACCAGGATCCAGCGGTCGCCCCTGAGGCGGTGGCGGACGCGCTCGGCGCCGGGGACAAACGGGCGATCGCCCGGCTCTGGACCCAGGGGGCGGCCATTGATTGGGCGTCGGTCCAAGCGGATGCGGAGGCCCGACGGGTCCCGCTGCCCACCTATCCGTTCGGCAAGAAGCGCTACTGGATCAAGATGCTCCAAGCCTGATCGGGCGGCGCGCAACCACGCCCGGACCGAAGGCGAGTGGCGGCTCCGGTCCGGCAGTGGGTATTGAGCCTTCCGGGCTCGACCAACTCGACGGCGAGGCCCGCTACCAGCACTTCGGGGGCGGTAGCTAATTAAAGACTCCTCAAGAACTCCAGGTCCTGCTGGTCGCTCGAGACGCGGCGGTCGCCGGCCGCAATTTCCTTCATCTTGATGAGGTCTTCTTTGCTGGCGATGTGGAACGGATAAGACTGGATCTTCTTGCGGGTTGAGCTCGCAAAGGCGTCTCGAGCCGGGATTGGGAAGTCAAACAGCAGATCTACCCGCAAGCCCAGCGTGTGATTGTAGAAGTAGGCGCTATCCGGCTGATCGATCCTGAGTCGCGCACAGGCGACGCCTTCGTTGTCGATGGTGGCAACGACGTTGCCGAGGGTATCGATCTTGGAGACGAGCTCGAAACCGCGCTCGTAGAATACCTGGATGAGCTCTTTGTGCTCTCGCGCCCCTTTGCCAATGAGGAAGTCGAAGTCCTTGGTCACCCGCGGGGAGCCGAGCGTGACCAACGCCATGCCACCCACCAGCGTCGGTGTGTACCCGAGCTCGGTCACATCCTTGAGGAGCTCTCCGACAGACTCGATGAAATCTACCGGGGGCCGTTTGGTGTTAGATCTTTTCTTCCTTGCCATAGATCCCTGGAAGCTTGTCGCGAGCCGTGGACCGTGAAACCGGCGGGTCTCGCGGGCTGAGCTGCTCCATCGCCCTCACATAATCGAAGTTGTTTCGAATCGCCCGTGCCAGACGCAGTGAATCACAGCGCGCACGTGCTCCGAGCTCCGCAATCTCCACGAGCCGCTGCCTCGAGAGGCGTTGTGCCCTCTTGAGGCCACCGCGTCGGCCGAGCTGTCTTGCGATCTCAGAGCTCGACATATCATATTTTTGCTTATCGCTAAGCAAAAGTCAATCCATGTGTCGTGCTATCGTGCTATCTGGAAAAATGCAGTTGTCAATTTCAGCTGCAATTGCGCCACAATGGGGCGGCGACGATTATCTGGACACTACTGGATCAAGATGCTGCAAGTCTGAACGTGCGGCGCGCAACCGCGTGCAACCGCGTCCCGAGCAACGGAGAGTGATCTACAGGCTCTGGCCGGATACCATTCTTCCCATGTCGACATCGCGGTTGGTTCGGTATGTCCTGGGTTGCTGCCTCGGGGTGGCGGCCTGTGTTCCAAACCTGGCGGTCCCGGATGACGTCGAGATCCTCTGCGAGGGGGAGAGCGAGTGTCCGGAGGACTATGAGTGCGTGGCGAGTCGTTGCGTCCTGCGCGGGAGCAACGGCCGGCCGTCGGTGACCATCGAACCTGTCGACACGACCCGACGAAGCCTCGACGTGGTCTCGCTCGCCATCGAAGTCTTTGACGACGAGAGCCAAGCGGTGACCCTGACCACGACCCTGTCGGATGGCAACCTGGTGGCGGCATTGCCGCGGGAGGTCACCAGCTCGCCCGATGGGGCAGGGCACCTCTTGACCTGGGATGCGATGAGCTATTTCGCGGCGGCCGACCCTACCGTGCCGCCGGGCGCCTACCGTTCCGGGCTGCAGCTGACCATCGCGTCATCTGATGGTGATCTCAGCGGCGCGGATGTCAGCACCGGGCCGTTTGCCTTTGGCAACGATCCACCGTTGGTGTCGGATGTGATGATCGGCACCGAGAGCGTCTCCGCCGAGGAGATCAGCGGGGTGACGCTGATCCGCTTGACGCTCAGCGATCACGAGGATCTCGTCGACATCGTTGAGCTGGTGGTCGTGCCGCCGCCGGCCGACCCGGGCGACCCTCCGGATCCAGAGCCCCTCTGGGAGGTTCCCCTCGATGTCGCGGACACGCCCAATTCCCAGATCCTCAACGGCGCCACTCGGGATCTTGCGACCTCGGGCACCGGCATCACCCACATCCTGACCTGGGACACCACCACCATCGGCTGGGGTCGCGACGCGGATGGGGTGACCCTGCGCCTGCGGGTGCGCGACGAATACCAGGCGATCCAGGACCCGGACGGGGTTCTCGGTTTCCGCACCACGGTCGTGAGTCCGCCGTTCAATCTGCGCAACCAAAGCCCGCCGGTGGTGGAGCCGGTCTACGTCAAGACCGACGGCGACCGTCGCAACGGCGTGGTGCCCATCCGCTACCGGCTGACCGATACGACCGATCGGCTCGCCGACGTCGAGATCACGTTCTCCACCGACGACGAGATCTGGCACCCCGCCACCGAGTACCGATCTGCCTTTAGTGAGGGAGACCACGGCCTCGCGGCGCTGCCCGAGAGCCAGGGCGGCGTGCTGCACACCTTCTTCTGGGACAGCACCGCTGATCTGTTCGCCACCGAACACAGCGTGGCCCTGCGGATCCGCGCTGCGGATGACACCTCCATCGGCAATCCGGTCGTGCTGTTCACCACCTCTGCCGTGGGCCCCGCCCAGGAGCCGGGCAGCCCGGTAGGCTTTTTGCGGCCCATGCCGCCCTGTGTGGCCGAGGCCGTGCCTGCCGGGGTGACACAACTCGAGCTGGTTGATCTCAACGCCGATGGCGCCCGGGACGCGCTGTTGGTGGCGGGCGGTGCGCTGTGGGTGCTGTCCGGCGGTGAGACCGCCTCCAGTGACTTGCTAGGATTCGTGTTTGCGGGCGTCGGGTTCACGCGGGTCGATCTCGTCGCGACGGGGCTAGGCGACGTGGCCGGGGTAGGGGTCGGCGACTGGCTCGGCGACGGGCGGCCGGATTTGGCCGTGGCATCGAGCGCCGGCGAGGTCACCCTGCTCGAGAACCTCTCCGAGGCCTGCGCCGCCCCGACCTTTCAGATCGAGCTGACCGTGGACGCCAGCCACGTCGTTGGACCGGTCGGCTTGCCCGTGAACCCGGCCCCACCGATCCTGGCGGACACGAACCAGGACGGGAGTCCCGAGATCCTGGTGGCCGGGGAGGGTGGTGAGATCTGGGCCATCCCGGCGGCCAGCGAAGAGGTCAGCACCCTGACTGTGCGCTTCGCCGTCGAGCTCGGCGGCGAGACGCTCGTTGGCTTGGCCGCAGGGGATCTCGATGCTGACCCGGCGGGGGCGCTCGACCTCGTGCTGGCCACGGCTGGGCCGGTTGATGAGCCCTCGACCCTTTGGTTGCTGCGGCAGGCATTCGACACGGATCCGCCCGGGCTAGAGACCACAGCGGGACCCGCCGCCGTCACCCACCTCGCCTCCTTTGCGCGCCGGCCCGGCGAGGGCGACCTCCTGGTGGTGGCCGGCCGGGAGATCGGCCTGGTGTCCGTGGACACTGAGATCACCTACCGCAAGGCCTTTGTGCCCGGGCAGACAAACGATCTCAGCGTCGCGGATCTCAACCGGGATGGGATCAACGACGTGATCGCCAGCGACGGAACCGATTTGTTGGTGGCCTTTGGCCTCGGTGCCGACGGTCACGCCGACGGTTTTCTCAGCACGGTGATGCAGTTGCCGAGCGTTGGCGATGAGATCGTGGCGGTGGCCGCCGGCTTGCTCGATCTCGATGACCG
Source organism: Deltaproteobacteria bacterium (assembly GCA_030590185.1). The sequence continues at coordinate 443 of JAUUZB010000526.1, read as the reverse complement.
GCCGGATTTGCTGTTCCTCGACGAGGGGGCCATTGACGGTGGCGCCGGTGGAGCCGGTGGCGGTGGCGGGTTTGGCGGCGCCGACGGGACGGAGCCCCTCGGGGGGTGCGGCGTGGCGGACGGCTTCTGCTTGCCGAGCCAGCTGCGTGTCTCTCTGGCGCAAAACGACGCACTGGAACCATTCGCCGAATTACTGAGCAGCGACCTGGAGCTCGACCTCGACGTCGACCTGTTGCGCCCGGCCCTGCGTTATCCTGCCGGCGTCTCCGCCGAGAGCCTGGCCGCGGCCGATCTCGACCAGGATGGCGATGTGGACCTCTTCGTCGGTGGCGAGGACGGTAGCGTGGTGATGCAGGGTCTTGGCGGCGCCGGCGTGGGCCATGGCGCTTTTGCCGAGGGTGCCGAGGGTGAGCTCGATCTCCCGGCCCTGGTGGCCGGTCAGG
>JAUUZB010000887.1 GCA_030590185.1 Deltaproteobacteria bacterium | reverse complement strand
GCCGCACGTCGCCCCACCCACGCTGCACCACTTCCAGCCCCCCCCCCTCGAGGCCGATCCGACACGTGGGATCTTCGCCCCTACAACGGCTCCCCCCTACCAACTCCCAAAAGGCACCTTCGCCAGATTCGCGTTCAGGTACCTCGCGTCCTCGGTGACCTCCTCCCCGAGCCACCCCGGCCGCTCGAACACCTCATCCTCCGCCCCGAGCTCAATCTCCGCCACCACCAAGCCGCCATTGGCGCCAAAGAACTCATCCACCTCCCAGGTGTGCTCCCCGACCGGTACTCGATAGCGCTTTTTGTCAATCAGGGGCGGCAGGCAAACCTGGTCCAAGATTTCGTCGGCCTCGTCCACCGGGATCCCCCACTCCCACTCCCCCCGGGTGATCGACGTCCGCTGGGTCTTGATGGTCAGCGCCGCCCGCTCCCCCATGGTGCGTACCCGTACCACCCGCGCCGGGTCCCTCGATAGGTACCCCTGCCGATACGGCGTACCCTCGACGCCTTCGCGCCACGTGTCGTTGACCGTCAGGAATTTGCGTTCAATTTCGATGCCCATGGATCTCTCCCGCTGAGACGCTCTATAGTCCAACCCAGGCGCAGAGTTGATGCCTAACAGTGCCGCCATCCCCACCCCTTCGACCCCGGTCGAGCTTCCCGAGCCGTTGGTGCAGGTCATGGCCCGGGTGGGTCGCGCCGAGGATCAGGCGCGACTGCGGGTGGTTTTTGAGGCGGCCGCCCGGGCGATCGGGGCCCTCGGCGAGCTCGACCTGTCCCGCTACGAAGCCGACGACGAAGGGGAGGAGGCCTACCAGGTGTGGGAGGAGCTCGCGCCGGTGGTGGGCGAGACCCTCGGTGTGACTCACAAGTTGGTGGAGGCGGTCGAGCAACAGATCTCCGAGTCCGCGGCGCAACCGAGCACACCGCTGGAGCAGGCCATGGCGACCATTTGCGCCACCCAGGCCAGGCTGCGCGAGGCGCTCCACGCCTTCCGGGACGGCATGCGTCGGCCGGAGAACATGGCCAATCGCTGGGACGTGTTGAGCTATTTGTCCGCCTTTCGCGGGCGCAGCCGCGCTGAAATCGGTGAGATGATCTTCGCGGCCTGCCAATGCTTCGGCTCCTGCGACAAGGCGAACGTGGTCCCACACTACGACGTCGACTTGGGCCACGCCCTAGCGTTGCGGCGTGCCCTCGGCGGTCTGGCGCGGGAGGTCGCGATCCTCGGTTCCCAGATGGAGCTCGCCTCGGATGAGGCGGAGGTGAAGAGGAACGTCACCACCTTGCTCGGGTTGGTGCGGGGTTTTACCGAGGGTGAGCCCTATCGCCAGCTACGGGTTTCGGACCGGCGGCTCTTCGTTCACGTGCTCGCGGTGTTGAGCAAGGATAGCTCGCGCGCGGAGGTGACGTCGGCGACCTCGGAGCTGTTTACCTTTCTCAAGGATGTTTCGATCAATCGCCGGGAAATGGTGGTTCGCCACGATCGCCTGGCGGTCGCCGCGGCCAGCGAGAGTATCGGGCAGGCCCGTGCCGCGGTGGAGGATGGCCTTCGTCGAGCCCGCGCCGCCTTTAGCGCCGCCCTCGAGCAGCTCGGTCGGCTCGAGGGGCGGGACCCGGCCAGCGACGGGATCATCGACAAGTATCGCCAGGTCGACGTCGACAACACCGGCTTCGAGCAGCTCATCGGTCATCTCACCGTGCTCGAGGGGGTGGTGCGGAGCCTCGACGGGTGAGGGCGCGCCCTTGACCTTTTGCCCGCCATCCTCCTATTGAGGCCGTCCCATGAAAAAGATCAAAGAGCTGGCCGCCGAGTATGGCTCGTGGGCCGTCGGCATCTACCTGTCGATCTTCGCCCTGGTGATCAGCGGCTTCGCCATCGCCATCAAGCTCGGCTTCGACCCCGAGGGCACCACCGGCAACCTCGGCACCCTCGGAGCGGCCTGGCTGGCCACCAAGGCCACGCAACCCCTACGCATCGCCGCCACCGTGGCCCTCACCCCGTTGCTCGCCAAGCTCTTTGGCCGCAAGGCCGCGAGCGAAGAGGCGACACCGACCGAGGGCTAGGGGGCGCCAGCGGTTCTGCGGCCCCAGGTTCGGGAGGGGTGTGAGAAATCCGTTCGTCAGATCCGTTTGTCCTGAGCGAGCGGAGCGAGTCGAAGGGCGCTCAAACGAGGCCGCGGGCCAAGAGCAGCCCCCCCATCACCACCAGCGCCACCGCCACCAGGCGTTGGAAGCTCCGCTCTGGGATCTTGAGCTCGATGGAGTTCCCGATCCAGATGCCGACAAAGATCGCGGGCAGCACGATCACCGCCGACACCAGCCGGGGTGGGGTGAGCAGGCCGGAGACGCCGTAGGAGACGAGGCGAACCACGGTGACGATGAAGAAGATCGCCATCAGGTTGCCCCGGAAGGTCGCCTTGTCCACCCCGCCGAGCTGGTAATAGATGATCAGCGGTGGCCCGCCGGTGCCGAACATGCCGCCGAGCAGGCCGGAGACCGTGCCGATGATTGGTACCGCCCAGTTTGGCCAGGCAACTCGCTGGCCGGCCGGGGTCGCCAGGAAGCCGGCGCCGGTGAGGACCAGGAAGATGCCCAACCCGGTCAGGAGGATGACCGCGTCCATGGCCTGGAGGATCCAGGTGCCGGTGGGCACGCCGACGGCGATCCCGACGCAGATCAGCAACACACCCTTCCAGGCGATCTTTCGCCAGGTGGAGTAGATCACCCAAGCCTCGGGGATGAGGTTGACCAGCAGGATCAACACGACGGCGTCCTTGAGCTCCGGGAAAATCAGCGCCAGGGTGCCGATGGCGACCAGGCCGGAGCCGAACCCGAACAACACGTAGATCGTCTCGGCCAGGAGCAAGAAGCCGCAGGCGGCGGCGAATTGGCCCCAGGAGGTGAAGACCGTGGCGCCCTCGGCGGTCACGGCGTCGAATAGGTCGTGCAGCATCGAAGTCGTTCGGGTTGGGATCAGATCCCACGGACGGTGAGGGTTGTGCAATGGGCGAGTCGGGCTGCGCCGGGCGCGAATGATGCCTACTGTGTGATAGCATCGAGCAGGTCATCGGATGGCAGACGTTTTTCATTCGTTCGTGGACAAGGAACAGAGATTGGTCGCGGGCGTGGCCATGACCACCGAAACCTGCCAAGCCGCCCAACAGCACCACGAATTGGCCGCCACCTCCTGTATCGCCATGGGGCGGTTGCTCACCGCCACGGCGCTCGCCGGTTTCATGCAGCGTCGCGGTCCGATCAGCCTGCAG
>JAUUZB010001114.1 GCA_030590185.1 Deltaproteobacteria bacterium | reverse complement strand
TGGTGTCGCGCACGAACTCCGGGTCACGCACCAGCCGCCGGATCTCCCGCGCCGTCTCCTCGGTGAGGCGTGAGATCAGACGCGTCTCCTGCAGCTCCTGCCGGATGATCTCTTCGTTGATCAGCTTCTCGATCACCTCGTCGGCAACCTTGCGGATGATCTCATCGCGCTGGGATGGAATCAGACCCTGTCCGAAAATGGGGCGGACCTGGCGGGGTCGGAACAACATCTTGATCGCGACCCAGTTCGTGCCGAAACCGATCAAGCCCGCGATCGAGCAGCTCCTCATCACGGTACGGACCAGCTCGTGCTCGACGAAAAACGAACCGATGAAGACCCCAAAGGCGACCGGCGCGAAGATCCGCAGCGCCCAACGCAGCCCTGCGCCGGTATGAAAAGCCAGGCTCTCGATACTCAGGGAGTCTTGGCCGTCCTCATCATCGCGCAGGGAGGCAAGAATCAACCCGGTGCGCGGATCGGTACGCAGCCGTTGGCGCCACTTGTCGAGGTACGGACTGAGGTTCTGCTCGCGAAACCGGCCGATCCAGGCCGACGCCGCGGCGCTCAGATCCTGCCCTTCGGGTGACGACCGTGCCGGTGGAGCCTCCTCCGGTTTCTCGTCCAGATTGGCGTCCAGTTTCTCGGCCCCATCCATCACACTCTCCGGAGCCGGCGTCGCCGCGCCCCGCCGAGAATCAGAGCCGTCAAGCCGAGCCACAAACCGTTGGCCCCGGGCACCGCGGTCGCCACGCAGCCGCAGCCGGGCGGATCAGGGTCATCCCCACCGCCGACACCACCGGTACCACTGCCGGTGCCACCGCTGCCGCCCCCGGTGGTCAGGATCAAAACGTCGACAGAGTCACTGGCAAAGAGCGCCGGCGCTCCCCCATCCACAACGCTCACCGAGGCGACGCAGGTCGCGAAGATCTCACCGGCATCATAGATGGAACATTCGGACAACACGCCTCCGCACGTATCCTCGGCGCTCACCGCGCAGCTGAAGCCGTGGGCCGGAAGGTCGTCATCCCCGGCGACCACCGGACAGCGCAAGGTGTCCCCCGGGGCCAGGGCGGCGGGGCAGATGAGATCGATGTACGGCCGGGCGTTGATCTCGTGGACCGGGATGACCTGCGCAAAGACCGCGTCCCCCTTGGTCACCTCAACCATGCAGCTCCCGGGTCCAACCGATTCATCCTGCACCGCCCCGGCATAGGGCCCGAGGCACGCCCCGTCGATGTTGCCGCCACAGGTGTCCCCCTCGCCGATGGCGCACGACGCCGTGCCGGCGCGCAATGTGACGCTGCATTGAACGTCGTTCCCCTCGTCGATCGATGGCGGACAACTCAGCTGAACTTCATCCGGCACCTCGGCGCACCTGGCGAGCTCCTCGCCGTCGTCGCGCCTGACCCCCACCAGGCGAGCCGGACCGAGTTGGTCCGCCGGCCGCAGGGCTCGCCGGGTCACGGTGCCCCCGGGCCAGACGGTCCGTAGGACTACGATCTCATCCGGGCCACGTGAAAGACCAAAATGGACGACCGCCGGGTCCTGTGAACCGAACCCCCGGCCGCCGCTCACCTCCATGGCTGGGCCGATGGCGTTCCCCGCGCAGTCGAATAGTTGCAGGCTGGCGCCGATTTCGTCGCGGACGGTGCCAGCGGCGAGCCCCCGCAAGGCCCGGACGCGCAGGAAGGCGTCGTTGTCGGTTTGATTCTGCCACAGCTCGTTGCCACCGCTCTGGTTGACGAGCAGATCCAGGTCACCGTCGTGGTCATAATCAGCGAATGCCGCGCCGGCACCGTCCCCCGCGCCGATCGCCACGGGATGCGGGGTGAACCAGAAGAAGCCCTGGTTGATGAGCAAGGGGTCATTCTCGCCGTCGCCACGGGTGAAGAAGAGGTCGAGGTCGCCGTCGTTGTCGACATCCCCACAGACCACCCCATCGACATCCTCTGCGCCGGCCAGGGCGAGCGGCTCGCCGGTGGCAAAGAAGCCACTGGGCCGATTTTCCCAGATCTGGTTGGTCCCTTGATCGGTCCAGATCAGATCAAAGTCACCATCCGCGTCCATGTCGCAGAAGGCCACCCCTCCCTCGTTGTCCGCAGAGGCTTCCTGGTCAAAACCCGCCACCGGGACGAAGGTACCCGCCGCGTTGCGATAGAGATCCACTCCCCCTTGCTTGCGGAGCACCAGATCCACCCACCCATCGGCATCGAAATCAGCGACCGCCCCGAAGTCACCACTGACATAACCAGCGCCAGCGGTGGGGAGACCCGAGTCCGCCGCCGCGACCTCACTGAGTCCACCGCTGCCGTCATTGATGAACAGCAAGGCGCCGAGATCGTGGTTGTCGACCACGAGATCGAGCCCGCCGTCGCCGTTGACGTCTAGCCAGCCGATGAAGCCGGGCGCGAAGCCCGGGCTAGCGGCGTCGATTCGCTGATCCACCTGGCCACCCTCACCGAGGGCAAAGGTCGGCGCACCTTGATTCACAAAGATCAGCACCGCGGTGGAGCCGCTCACCGCGAGGTCGAGCAGGCCGTCGTTGTTCGCATCGGCCCAGAGGACGCAGCGGTCGGCCACCTCGCCCACCAAACCGGGGATGTGCGTCGCCGTGACGTCGGTGAAACTGCCGAGGCAGGTCCCGTCGAGATCAATCGCTT
>JAUUZB010000973.1 GCA_030590185.1 Deltaproteobacteria bacterium | reverse complement strand
TTCACCAGATACCGCGGCAGCTTGTACGGCTCCACATCGAGCGTGTGCGCCCCGATGCTCGTGATCTTCTGATGGGCCGCCCGCCGGTGCCGCAAGTAATGATGGCTGGCCGCGGTGGTGAGCGCCTCGTTGAAACTCTCCGGCGGCGACGCGAGGGCGTCCATCAACACCCGCTCGCGCATGCTCGCCAACAGCACCACGTGCCGCCGCTGGGCCAGGCGAACGACGGAGACGATGTCCTCGGGTGGGTCGTCGCGCAGGTTGGTGATGATCACGAACAGGCTGCGCTTTTTGATCCGGCCCAGGGTCTCCTCGGTGGCCGCATAGATATCGGAGGCCTCACGGGTCGACTGTAGATCGAACACCGCGTCGAGGAGCGTGTTGACGTAGCTCGGTCCCTTGCGCGGCGCGATCCAGCGGTGGGAGCCGCCAAAGGTCATCAAGCCGACCGCGTCCCCCTGGCGCAGGGCCACGTAGGCCAGCAGCAACACGGCGTTGAGCGCGTGATCGAGGTGACTCAGATCACCGTCGCGGCTGTGCATGCGGCGGCCGTGGTCGAGCATGAAGATCACCTGTTGGTCGCGCTCATCCCGGTACTCGCGGGAGATCGCCTTGAGCAGGCGGGAGGTGGCGTTCCAATCGATGTGCCGCATGGAATCACCGACCCGGTATTCGCGCAGCTGGTGAAACTCCATGCCCTGGCCGCGGCGTTGGCGCTTGTGGATGCCGAGCTCGTTGAGACGATTGTCCCGGGCGAGCAGGGTGTACTTGGCCACCGCCTGGAAATCAGGAAAAACCCGCACCGACCGCGGCTCACCGGTGAGGCGCCGGCGCCACCACAATCCCCAGGGGGAAGCCAGGCGGTATTCGATGTGGCCGAAGGCGTGGGTGCCGCGGGCCGTGGCGTGTGTCCAGTAGGAGACCTCGGCCCAACCCCCGGCCGGAACCCGCACCTGTTTGGGTAGGTCGCCATAGCTCAGGGCGGTGGGCACCTGATCGTGCACCCACAGGCGCACGGACCGGCCGGTCTCGTTGCGCATGCCGAGACGAACGGTCGCCCGGCCGCCGAGGGATAGAGAGCGCAGCACCTGACGCTCGCCGGTGACGCCCGGCTGCCGCCAGAGCCGCAGCAGGTCGAGCCCCAAGGCCAGGCCGATGACACCGCCGCTCAGCCACCAGCTCCCGGGCCATGGCGCGAACGAGCTGAAGCCGAAGGCCGCCACGGTCCAGGCGGCGAGCAGCCACAGGGCACGGCGGCTCGGGATCATTGTCGTGGCGCCTCCACCGTAGCGAGGACGTCCCGGATCACTTGGTCCGCAGTCTGCCCCTCGAGCTCACTCTCCGGCGACAGCACGATGCGATGGCGTAGGGTGGGCAACGCTACGTACTTAACGTCATCCGGCATCACGAAGTCGCGTTGATTGAGAGTCGCGTAGGCGCGGGCGGCGCGGACCAGAGCCAGGCCACCACGGGGACCGGCGCCGAGGGTCAGGCCCGGCCATTGGCGGGTGGCGCGCACGATGCGCACGCCGTACTCCCGGATCCTGGGATCGACCCGCACCTGGGCGGCGGCTTGCTGCAGAGCGATGATCCCGCTGGCCTGTGCCACCTGTGCCACGGCGTCGGTGCGCAGGCCCTCACCGACGAATCCCTCCGTGATCGCCTCCACCATGTTGACCTCCTCCCCCTCGTCCGGGTAGCCGATGTGGATCTTCAGGAGGAAGCGATCGAGCTGGGCGTCCGGCAACGGGTAGGTCCCCTCGTGCTCCGACGGATTTTGGGTGGCGAGGACCATGAACGGTGGGGCGAGCTTCATCGCCTTGCCCTCGAGGGTAACCTGCCCCTCCTGCATCACCTCGAGCATCGCCGCCTGGGTCTTGGCCGGGGCGCGATTGATCTCATCCGCCAACAGGAGGTTGGTGAACACCGGTCCCCGCCGGGTTTTGAACTCGCCGGTCTTGACGTCGAACATGACGTGGCCGGTGATGTCGCTCGGCATGAGATCCGGCGTGAACTGAATGCGTCGGGTGTCGCCGCCAAAGGTATTGGCCAGGGAGCGCACCAGGAGGGTTTTGCCGAGGCCGGGGAGGCCCTCGACCAACACGTGGCCAGCGCCGATCAAACAGATCAGCACCTCGTTGATGACGCGCTCCTGACCGATGATCGCCCTCTGGATCTCGGTTTTGATGGCGCTGGCCAGGACGCCCGACGGGTGGGGAGAGGAGAGATCTGATGGGCGAGAGGCCTGACTAGGGGTGAGGCTGGCGGGTGTCCCGATTGGGGGTGTAGCGGTATCAGTCACAGGCGTTTCCGAATCCTCTCCAACTGTTGCACGGTTTCCACGAACTGCACTGGGCTCTTGACGTGGCGGACATTGAGCACCGCCGAGACCCGTTCGACGTCGACCTTGGCGAGCCGGGCGATACGGTCGTGCTTGTGTTCTTCGCTCAGGTGCCGCCACCCGGGGGTGCGCCATCGCATCCGGTTGCGCAGCGCCTTCTGGCAAGCGGCGATCAACGCCCGGTCCCCACCGTGGCGCCAGAGGAACAGGCCGCTGGCCGAAATGTGCTCCATCAGGCTGCGGCGGATCGGCTCCGGGTCCGGCAACGAAGGTCCGAAACGTGGCGCGTGGCGCCAAACGAACGCGGCGATCAGCAGGCACAGGCTCACCAGCACCGTCCAGCCGTACTCGAAGATCAGCTCGCGCAGGGACGGCGGGCTGAGCTGGCCCACCAGCCAGACGTCACCGCCGCGGGCGTTCCAACGCATGATCTCCCACAACAGCACCACGTTGTCGGCCTGACCAATGTAGGGATTGCGCAAAAAGCGCATGTCGCCGAGCACCGTCACCGCCCCGCGGCCAAGGGGTAGGCGCAGGCCGAGCAGGTGTTCCTGCCCCCACAGGTGCCAAAGGGGCAGGTCGTCGTAGTAGTCGAGCTCCATCAACATCGGCGGACCGATCTCAGCGAGGGCCGGTTGACCCGGCAGCTCAACCTGCATGGTCTCGGCCTTGCCTTGGCGCAGGAGCTCCAACAGCCGGTTGGTGCTGCTCGACCCACGCACCCCTACG
>JAUUZB010000692.1 GCA_030590185.1 Deltaproteobacteria bacterium | reverse complement strand
CCGACCTGGTGACCATAGGTGTCGTTGAATTTTTTGAAGTGATCGAGGTCGAGCATGCCAAGGGAGAAGGCGGTGTCGTACCGGGCGGCGCGGTGCCACTCCTCGACCAGCCGCTGGTCGAAGTAACGACGCACGAAGAGCCCGGTGAGCCCGTCGACTGTGGCGAACTGGTAGAGCCGCGAGTTCTCGATCGCCACCGCGGCCTGATCAGCGATGGTCGCCAGCACCCGCAGGTGCGCCAGGCCGTAGGCGTACTTGCGCTTGCACTGCACTGACATGACGCCCACCACCTCGTCGTAGACCACCATCGGCACCGCCAGCCAGGAGTGGAACCGCTCGTCGTTATAACGATCGTCCTTGGCGTAGTTGAGATACTCGGTCTGCACGTCGCCGATGCAGAGCCCCTCCTTGTGGCTCATCACCCAGCCGGACAACCCCTCCTCGCGCCCCGCCATGATCCGCCGCTTGCACTCGCCGTTCTGGTCGTAGACCCCATAGGCGACGGTTTCACCGATCTCATCGAGCAGGCCGATCATAAACACCGAGCCGCTACCGACCAGCTGCAGCGTAGCCACCGATAGGTTCTGATAGAGGGTGGATTGGTCGAAGCTGCCGGAGATGATGCGGCCGATCCGGTTGATGGCGCTGAGCTCGTCGACCCGCTCGCGCAGTTTGTCACTGGTGATGCTCCAGCGCCGGAAAATGCCGCCGAACAACAAACCGGTGGCGCCCAGAACGAAGAACAGCTCGGCGCCCTGGTGCTTGTAGGCCATGGTCATGGCGAGGGTGAGGGGCACCAAGGTGATCTCGGCGCCCACGACCCGGCGGAAAAAGAGCCGCCACAGCCCGTTGCCGCTGGCCACGAAGTAGGCGTTGCCACCCGCAAAGAAATAATGGGTGACCAAAAAGGTGAGGGCGAAGCCCGGCACCATCCAAGAGAGAGTGATGTCGGTCAGGCCGTGGATGCTCTGGTCGCCGCCAAACACCACGCTCACCAGGATGAGCACGAAGCAGGGCAGGCCGCCGTTGAACAGGATGTGGGCCAGGGTGTAGCGCAGCGGCGCCTCGCCCCGCGGGAGCGGACCGAGGCCGCGCAACAGGCTGACCGCGCCGTCCAGGGTGAGGGCGAGGGCGATCATCCAGGCGGCCGGCACGGTGCCGAAGATGAAGCTGGCGGCAATGTAGAAGGCGGAGTCGAGGGCGATGCGGCTGCGCTGGAAGATGCGGAAGGCGAGCAGGCGTGCCGCGCCAACCATCACGCCGGTGGCGGCGAGCTCGAAGCTCGGCTTCCAGGGCGCGAAGATCTCCGGTCGGGCGGCCGAGGCATAGACGAGCGCCGTCCAGCCACCGAGGCCGAAAAAAACCAGATAGGCGATGTGCCAGAAGCCAAACGGCTTGGACATCGGGCTGTTGCTCACCGGCACCAAAGCGCCACGCTCTCCCCATGGCCGCCAAAACCCCGGTGGGCGCCGGGGACGACCTCGATCCTTGAAACGGGTTACTGACGCACCCCGTCAGACTTCTATTCTAGTCTGCTTTGCGAATTTTGCACCGCTATTTGGTGCAGATCGGGAAAAAAATCCCGCCCAGGCCTCCCGCCGAAGACATCCATGACGACGTCGTAGTCCCGCCTACCCTATTCCTTCCAGGTCACGTCCCCCTGACCCGCGAGGTGATTGGCCCAGCGCGCCAGGACGAAGAGCAGGTCCGACAGACGGTTCAGGTACTCAACCAGGCGCAGGGCGGTCTCCGGCTCCGCCTGACACAGGGCGACCGTGGCGCGCTCGGCCCGGCGGCACACGGTGCGCGCCAAGTGCAGGCCCGCCGCCGCTGCGGTCCCCCCCGGCAGAATGAACTGTTTGAGCTTCGGCAGCTCTGCCTCGACCCGGTCGATCGCCTGCTCGAGCCAGGTCACGTCCTCAGCGCCCACGGTCGACGGTGGATCCGTACCGGGCGGCGTGGCCAACTCGGCCCCGAGATCGAACAGCCGGTGCTGCACCACGCCGAGCACCTCGGCCACCGGCTCGGGCGCGCCGGCGCTCGAGGCCACGCCGATCGCGGCGTTGAGCTCGTCGACCTCGCCGTAGGCGTTTACCCTCAAATGGGCCTTGGGCACGCGGGCACCGCCCCACAGGCCGGTCTCCCCCTCGTCGCCGCCGCGGGTGTAAATCCGTGTCGCCACCGGCGCCCCCTACACCTTTTGCCAGCCCCGCGATAGCCCTTGTGAAATCAGCCCTGAGTGATTACTACCCCGCGATGCATCCCAAGCGCCTCGAGAGCCGCATTCAAAAGGCCATGACACGGGCCAACCGAGACTTTCGCATGATCGGCGATGGGGACCGGATCCTGGTGGCACTCTCCGGGGGCAAAGATTCCTGGGGCCTGTTGTGGGGCCTGCAGCGTATGCGGGCCGCGGCGCCCTTCAACTTCGACCTGTTTGGCTTCCACCTCGACCAGGGCCAACCCGGCCACGACACCGGGCCGATCCGGGCCTACCTGGAACAGACCGGGCTGCCCTTCGAGATCGAGTTCCAAGACACCTACACCCGGGTGGTCGAGCTCACCAAGCCGGGCAAGGTCTATTGCTCCCTGTGCTCCCGTTTCCGCCGGGCGATCCTCTATAAGGCGGCGGACCGCCACGGCTGCAACAAGGTGGCGGTCGGGCACCACTCCGACGACCTGATCGAAACCCTGCTGCTCTCGATCTTCTTCTCCGGCCAAATCAAATCGATGCCGCCCAAGCTCGTCTCCGCCACCGGCACCCAGGAGCTAATCCGTCCGCTGGTCTACGCCCCGGAGTCGGAGCTAGCCGAGCTAGCCGAGCTGCACGAATTCCCGATCACCCCCTGCAGCCTGTGCGGCTCCCAGGAGAAGGAGCGGGTGTTCATCAAGAAGCTGCTGGCGGACCTGTCGGAGCACTCCCGGCACCTCAAGGGCAGTATCCTCCACGCCCTCAGCAACGTGCAGCCTACCCACCTCATGGACAAGGCGCTCAACCCCTACCTCGACGGGGGACCCGCCATCGACGTCGATGACGACGACGGCGATGAGGCGGGCGACGAGCAGGGAAGAGATCCGATCGACCCCTGTGCGTCCCTCGGCGGCCGCCTGGTCTCACCCGGCCCTATTGATACTCGACCTTGACCCCACCGCGCCGGGCGCCGGCGTTGATCCCCTTGGTGCGCGGGAAGAGCTTCACCGCCTTTTTCCAGGGATAGGCCGGGGCAAAGCCGTGCCCCACCGTGCCGCCCTTGGCGATCAACGGTTGGCCGAGGATTTTACGCAGCTGATTCCAATCGTCCATGGTGACCTTGCCGCGCGTGCCGGCTGAGCGGTTGACGTAAACGTCGAACCACTTAGCGTCGAGATCGAAGTTCGGGTTGACCACCCGGTTGCCGGCCGCCTTGCGGAAACCGAGCTGCTCGATCTGGGCCATGGTCTCGTCGTCCACCACGTTCTTGCTGCGGTACATGACGTTCGAGAACTGGTTGTGGGAGAAGACGTTGTTGACGATCTCGATGTCGCGCGCCTGGCTCTCTACCTTAAAGCCGTGGTTGTCCATGAACTGGAAGATGTTGCCCTCGACCCGAGCCTTGGCGATCCGAGTCATCAGGCCGTAGCCGGAGGACTGACCGGATTTGCCGGCGTTCTCGTTGCGGTTCCAGCTGAACAGCACCGTGTTGTTACGAAAGACCGAATAGCCGCCGGCGTCGTTGGTGGCGGTGATGTCGACCACGCTGAAAATGTGGTTGACGAAGATGTTGTTCTCGACAACCTGCTCGCCGGTGAGCCGCAGCGCCCGACCGGCGCCGTTTACGAACACGCAGTTGCGGATCTCGACATCTTTGGCGTTGACCCAGACGTGCTCCTGGG
>JAUUZB010000522.1 GCA_030590185.1 Deltaproteobacteria bacterium | reverse complement strand
CGGCCTACGGCGAGGCGCGCGGATCGCTGATCGCTCACCGCCTCGACATGGACACGTCCGGCCTGATGGTGGTGCCGCTGACACCCGACGTGCAACGCTTCCTGTCGGAGCAGTTCGAGGCCCGCGAAGTGGCGAAGACCTACGTGGCCCTGCTCGCTGGCGCCGTCGCCGGGGAGGCCGGCGCCATCCGGCTCCCCTTCCGGCTCGACCCGGACGACCGACCGCATCAGATCTACGATCCCGAGCACGGCAAGGTGGGCGAGACCGAGTGGCGGGTCCTGGGGCGCGAGTCCGGCATCACCCGCGTGCTCTTCATCCCCCGCACCGGACGAACGCATCAGCTCCGCGTCCATGCCGCCCACCCACGGGGTCTCGGGCACCCCATCCTCGGTGATCGACTCTACGGCGATGCCACCTCCGCGCCGCGCCTGATGCTGCACGCCGACAGCCTAGCCTTCCGTCATCCGGCGAGCGCAACGCAGGTGCGGTTCACCTGCCCGCCGCCGTTTTGAGCGGAGCGCCGGGCCTCAGGCTGGTTTCCCCTTGGCCCGCGCCGCCCGCGCTTCTTCCCGCCGACGGGCACGCTCCGCGCCGGCGCTGTCCGGACGGGCCAGGGCCGTGAGCCGGCCTTCCCTGTCTTCCCAGAGGTTGATGGTGAGCGCCACGTCCTTGAGGGTGAGCACGTTTTCGAGGTGCGGAAACTCCACCACGAAGCGTTTGAAGTAGAAATCCTTGATCCGGTCGCTGACGAAGAAGCGCAGCAGGCGCTCACGATTCTCGGCGTCCACCTCGGTGAACCGGATCCCCATGCCGGAGTCGCGTTTGCCCTCATCGGTCAGGATGTGGGTGATCTCTCCGCGGATCGAGAGGATGTCCTCCTCCTCGGTGGTCATGTCGAGGTTGATTGGGTAACCGATCGGCAACAGGTAGGTCGAGTCGATGAAGCAACCGCCGATCGATAGGTCGCGGGTGATCACGAATCCCTCGAATTGGACCGGCTTGCCCTTGATCGTCTCTTCGAGCCAGGCTCGGGTTCGCATCTTGATTTCGATACGATCGTGCTCGCGGCGATTCGGTGTAGTGGCCATAGCGGCACCTATACCGCCGCTGTTGACCCCAAGTCGAGCGCCCAGATCGGGTCTCGCCCCGCGGTGCATCGCCGCGGTCAATTGACCGTCGAGCCTCCTCTGGGGTATCCGGAAGTTCTATGAACCGTGCTGAATTCATGAGCGAGCTGAAGCGCCTGACGTCGGACCATGGTACCGAGGCGCCCAGCACTGGCTGTGTCAACTCGACCAACGTGGTGGCCTGCACCCAGTGCATGTTCTCCAAGAATTTGGAGAACTGTTACCGCTGCACCCACTGCGAGGACTGCACCAATTGCTCGAGTCTCTCCCACTCCTTCGGGTGCAGCTTCTGCAATGACTCCGCCTACCTCACCCACTCCGTGCATTGTCACGCCAGCGCCTACCTGATCGAATGTCGTGCCTGCTCGCAGTGTAACTATTGCCTGGGCTGCGTCGGGCTGCACAAGAAGGACTTCCACATCCTCAACGTGAAATACTCACGCAGCGAGTACTTCGCGCTGCTCAAGAAGCTCAAGCGCGAGCTGGGCGTTCGCTAGGAGAGGTGATGTCGAGCCTCGAGTCGTTATTGAACGATCTGGCCAACCTCGACGCCCAGCACGACCTCGACGGCTTACGCCGCGTCCGCGAGGAAATCGTGATCGCGTTTCCGGAGAGCGACGAAGCGGTGGAGGCCCAGTACCGGATTGGTCTCGACTTTTTGTTTCGGCAGCGGGATCTGCTCGCCGCCATGGAGGCCTTCGGCACTGCGGCGAAACGCAAGCATCCCTATTGGTCGGCGGCGGCGCGTACGTCGCTCGCCCTGTGCCTCTATCACCAGAAGCGCACCCAAAAGGCGTTGTTTGAGCTGCGCAAGGTGGCCTACCCAACCACGCCGAGTGTTCATTCGATCACCGCGCTCACCTTCCTGGAGAACATTTACATCGAGGAGGGCATCCCGGCGGAGGTCAAAAAGGCACGCAAGGACAAGATCGGTCAACTCGACAAGCTCGTCAAGGCGAGCCGCACCGAGGGGGGCGATCTGGCCGAGCGCGGCTACCATCTCTTCCAACTCGGCATGGCTCACTTCGACGACGGCGACGAGAAGACCGCCCGCGCCATGCTCGATGAGGCCAAGGCGCTCGGTGCGGATGTGCTGGGGGAGGATCTCTATCGTTCGATCCTCGACGCCTCGCGTTGAGCAGGGAGGCCAGGGCTGAGCTTCTTCGTCTACGATCGGCCGGTGGTCGGCCGGGGTCGATACTTTGGCCGGCAGAGCCTGCTGCGTTCGGTGGTGGACGGGCTGGAGAGGGGGCGCTCCTTTGCCATTTGCGGCGGGCCTGGCACCGGTCGCACCTCGACCCTGCATCAGATTATCCACACCTTCCAGGAGCGTTGGCGCCGGCAGCCGAACGCCACCCGGGTGGTGCCGGTCCTGATCGACCTGGCCCCGGTGGTGGCGGGCGGCGCGGCTGCCCTGCCAGCCGTGCTCTGGAATGACATCGTGGCCGCCATCCGCGACCCGATGGTTTGCGGTGATTGTCCGCCCCGCGACATTCCAACCACGGAGCCAAAGGGCCCCAAGGCCTGGGCGCAGCTCGCCGAGGGCTTGGCGGCTGTCTGGGATAACCTGCGCGGCACCTCCGCCTGGTGTGAGTACGGCCTGTTGATCGACAACGCCGATCACTTGCTCGGCCGCCGTTTCGAGGCGGCGCTGGAACCGCTCGCCGAGCTCTTGCGGTCGGAGACCGCCTGGGCTCCCAAGGCGCTGCTGGCCGGCTGCGGTCGCGTCCTGCGCGAGCACCTCCTCGACGAGGAAGCGGAGCTCGGTTTTCTGCGTCCCCTATTCCTCGGCGCGCTACATCCTCCGGAGGCGGAGAAGCTCATCCGTTCCGGGTTGCCGGATGCCGATCCAGAGCTGGTCGAATCGCTGTTGATCACCAGCGGCAAGCACCCAAAAATTCTACAACGGCTCCTCTACGAGCTCGAGACCCAGGGCCCCCAGATAGGGGTCGAGGGCGCGGTCGATGCCGCGGCCCCCGATTGCCTTCGACTGTTCGATGAGATCTGGGCGGAGTTCGACCTCGGACGCGGGGTGACCTACCGCGGTGCCTACGCGGCGCCGGAGCACGCTCTGATGCAGTTGTTGCTCGACTTCGCCCAGGGTTGTGACATCAAGACCGCTGAGTCGGAGCTCGGGATTCGACCGCTCAAGGAGTACGCCGAGTTCCTGGAGTACGCCGGAGTAGGGGAGCGCTCGATCCTGAGTGATGTGATGCAAATCAAGCCACAGTTTGATCTCTGGAACATCTGGTATGCAGAGCGGGTGATGCGCTGAGTGGCAGCGGCGCGAGCTGATTAGCGGCGACAGCCGCCGAGCTCCGGTCCGAGAGCCCCCTCGAGCTCGACCACCAGCGCGCCGAGCAGATCCGGTGCGGCGAGCTGGTCGCTGTGCAGCACGATCTCCGCTGCCTCCGGCTCCTCGAAGGGCGTCCCAACCCCTGGCAGGGCCGCCACCTGGCCGGCCGCCGCGGCGCGGTAGAGGCCCTTCGGGTCACGGCGCCGGAGCTCGCCATCGTCGCAACGCAACCAGACCTCGACAAAGCAGGGCACGTCGGCGCGAACCCGGTCGCGGTGGCGTCGTTTCGCCGCGGTGGCGCTCACCACCGCCACCACGCCGCCCTCGGCCGCCCGGCGGGCCAGGTGTCCGAGTGTGCCGTAGAAGCGCTCGCGCTCCTCGTCGGAGTAGGTCGGCTCCGGTGTCATCACCGCCCGCAGGTCGTCTCCGTCGAGCCACATCACGGGGACCTCCCGGTCGCGCAGGAACGCGACCAGGTTTTTGGCGAGGGTGGTTTTACCGCTGGCCGGCAGCCCGCAGATCCAAACCACCGCCCCGGCGGTCATTGCAGGAGCTCTTCGACCTTCTCTGGTTCGAAGGCGTGGTCGGCGAGGAGGCGTTCGCAGAAGGCCAGGAGCCGTGTGCGGATGCTCGCCTCTAGATTCGGGTACCAAACCGGGCTCGCCAGCACGAGTGCTCGCCAGGTGAAGTAGGGAGCGACCGCCCCCAACACCGAGCGGCCGCCGGCCGCCTCGAGGTAGGACTCCCAGAAGGTGCTCCACAGGCTACGCATGGCGCCCGTAAACTCACCGTGGTCGACCAGGGCGAAGAACAGGTAATTGATCGCCATGCAGGTGACGTCGTCCGCTGCGTCGCCGACCCCGCCGCGGCTGCAGTCGAGCACCGAGAAATCGGTTCCCTCGCGGAAGAGGACGTTAAACGGGTGGAAGTCACCGTGGGTGACGCAGATGGTGCTGAGCCGATCGCGCAGCTTCCAGCGCCAGCGCACCACCTCCAGCTCAATCGCCCGGAGGCGCGCTGGCGTCGCGACCGGATCCTCGGGCGGGTAGCCGTCGATCTGGCCGAAGATCCCTTCACCGCTGCCAACCGTATCGCGAAGGT
>JAUUZB010000186.1 GCA_030590185.1 Deltaproteobacteria bacterium | reverse complement strand
ATCGACGCCGAGGGCACCGTCTGGCTCGGCAACTACCTCCAGTTCGGCTACTTCGGTCTCAACCCGGATACGGGCGAGGTGCGGCGCTGGATCGATGTCGAAGGCGCCCCCTATGGCGCGGTGATCGACAGCGAGGGGATCCTGTGGACGTCCAACGGCGGCAAATCAGAGATCATGAGCTACAACATCACTGATCAGGTCGTCACCCGAGGAGTGACGACCTGGGATCCAGATGAATTGATCAGGCACGCGAGTCCGGGCAACTACGGCATCGCCATCGACGGTCGGGACCGGGTCTGGGTCGGCATGCCTGGCAAGGGCAAGGTCGCGGCCCGCTACGACCCAGCGGACGATACCTGGGTCCAGATCCTGGCGAGCAGTGAGCCGGGCAGCGGCAGCACCCGCGGACTCACGGTGGCGGCGGATGGCATCGTGTGGGCCGCCCAGACCGCCTCCATCGGTTCTGGCCAAAACAAAACATCGGGCCGCGTCACCGGTTACGACGTCGACACCCTGGAGATCGCCATCGTCAACGGCATCACCCAGGACTATGACATCACCGACGGCGCTGAGAAGCCGGTCGGCGTTGGCGTCGGTTGGGCCGGCACCATTTGGGCAGGTAACAACAAGAGCGACAACGTCACCGTCATCGATCCGCAGTCAGGCAACATCGCTCATTTCCCAGTGGGCGCCTCGCCGTACACCTACAGCGACTTCACCGGCTCGATCCTGCGGACCTTCACCGCCCCCTCGGGCAGCTATGCCCAGGCCATGATCGCCTGCCCGTCGGGCGGCAGCGAGCTGGCCATGGAGTCGGCGGATTTCCTCCACTGGAATGCTTTGACCCCGGGGAGCACCGAGGTCCACATGCACGTCCGGGTCGCCTCCACCCAGGCGGGCTTGACCAGCGCCGACTGGTACCCGACCGCGGCCACCTATTACACATCCTCGCCGGCGGACATCTCGGCGCTACCGTCGGTGGCCACGGGGACCAATGACACGAAATGGGTACAGGCCGAGGCGCTGTTGATTCGCGACGCCGCCGGATTGGCGCCGACATTGATTTCCTTTACCGTGGCGCGAACCTGTCCGGGCTCATGAGGAAGGGGGAAAAAACGATGAACACGACGCAAGCCAAGCAAATCTCTCGAACCTCGACGCTGATCGCCAGTCTGATGCTCGCCAGTTGTATCGCCGGGGAAATCCAACACGGGACCGTGGAGAGGCCGACGGTGACGGCGCCGACCGTCGACGCCTTTACCGCTAGGAGCACCGCCGCCGAGCTGACGATCACCGGGACCAAAGAGGCGGACACCGCTGTCTGGCTGCAGATGGACGTCGATGCCGTGGCCCATGAGGTCGCAGTGGAGGACAGCAGCACCACCTGGAGCACGACTCTCTACCTGCGGGACGGCATCAATCTGTTCGTGGTCTTCGGGTCGAGTGGCGAGTTTTTCAGTGGGTTGGTCGGGCCCCTCACGGCGGATCGGGATAACACCCCGCCGTCGGTGCCGGTTTTTGACGCCCCCGCCAGCCCGGTCAACGCCCCCTCGGTGATCCTCACTGGTAGCCGCGACCCCGAGGGGAACCTCTGCCTGCGGGCCGGGCAGCTCCCCACCTGTACGGAGGTCGCCGCCATCGATGGCGAGAGTACCTTCATCCTCGCCGCTCAGGCCCTCAGCCTCGGCAGCAACACCTTCTGCCTGAGCTCCACCGATGACCTCGGCAACGTTAGCGCCGAGGCCTGCGTCACCATCGTGCGGGTCGCCGGTCCCGAGGTGACGATCACCTCACCTGTGGATGGCGCCCGGCTAGCCGGCGACTCCATTGGAGTGATGGTCGATGTCACGGTGGGCGCGTCGGCCGACGAGGCGATTACCTCGGTGAGCGTTTGTCTGGACGGCGCCAACTGCGTCAGCGCGACCCTGGTCGGTGACGCCTATGAGGCGGAGCTCACCCTCACCGGCTTGACCGACGACAGCTCCCACACCATCGAGGCGACGGCCACCAACCTGGCGACCATGTCCGGGAATGACAGCATCTCGATCACCTATGATGCTGGCGGCATCGAGTTGGTTTCTGACAACCTGACCGCCGGCCACTCTCAGGAGGTGGACCTGGCCCTCGACGCCAACGGTGTTCTGCACGTTGTCTGGGCCGATGAGTGTTCCCAGCTCCCCGGTTGCGACGTGGTGACCGGAACCGATGTCCTTCCGTGGGATGTCTTCTACCGGAGCATGGAGGATGGCGTGTGGAGCGTCATCACCCTCATTTCGGACAACACCAACGATGCCGACTCGCGCAACCCGTCGGTCGCGGTCGATGGCAATGGTCACATCCACATCGCCTGGGCCGACGCCGGCACCATCGCGGCGGGCGACACGGACAGCGCCAAGGATATCGTCGTGCGGATCGTCGATGGTAGCACCGGCGCCCTTGGCACCACCGTGGTGGTTGATCACACCGGGGACGAGGACACCGTGCCCCAACTCGCCGCCGCCGACGACGGGACCGTCCACGTCGTGTGGGACCGGCTCCTGTTCTTGGACAACACCGACCACGATGTCACCTACGCCAAGTGGACACCGGACGGTGGAGATCCGACCACCGGCGTGTGGTCATCACCGCTCGTGGTCTCCGAGGAAGACGCCGGTACCATCCCCGTCGTCCGTCCAGCCGCGCCGGCAATCGCTACCGACAGCGCCAGCGGCGCCTGGGTGGTCTGGCAGGAGTATGGCGAGGCCGTGTCGGCCGGTGCGGACTACGACATTCTGCTGCGCCGGGTGGCGCCGGCTGGTACGGCCGAGACAGCTCTGTTGGTTACGGACAACGGCCTCGACGGCGAGTCGCTGCTGCCGGCGGTGGCGGTCGACGGCGACGACGTGGTGCAGATCATCTGGAAGGACACCGGCGACATCTCGGGCAGCGGTGCCGACTTCGATGTTTGGCACCGTAGTTATGATGCGGTGGGCACCACCTTCTCGACCTATCTCCTGATCACGACGGAGAGCACGGTGGGCTCCGACACCCCGGCGCTGGCCCTCGACGATGATGGCGGCATCATCGCCGCCTGGGCCGAGAGTGTCGGCGGCGGCAACGCCGAGGTCTTCTTTCGGGTTCACCGGGCCGGCCTCAACGGTTCCCGGCACACGGCTTCTACCGGAACGGATGACCTGTCTCTGTCGCCGTCCATGGTCGTCACCGCGACCGGTGATCTGCACATCGCTTGGCAGGATGACAGCACCATCGATGCCGCCGACGAGCTTCGCCCGGCGCTCTACGGTGGCGACGAGGACACCGATATTCTGTGGCAGCAACTGCACGCCAACACCGACTGGGCACAGGTACCGTGATGGGACGAGGGATGCGACACCAGATGATACCTCGGATCTTCGCGTTGGTGATGGGCGTGGCGGTGGCCGGCTGTTATTCACCACGAACCGACTCCGGCGGCGACGACGATTGGGTCTCGGTCTGCACCAGCGCCGAGGACTGCGAGAGCGGTGAGCACTGCTACCTGGGACGCTGTACCACCGGCACATCTGGCGACTACGACGCCACCGGCGACAGCCCCGGCGTTTGTGACTGCCGAGGCTTGCAGACCTGCGACGCCGGCGTGTGCGTCGACGCCGAGGTCTGCTTCAATGACGGCGACTGCATCGCGCCGCGGGCCTGCGTTGGCGGCAATTGCGTAGACGCTCCCGACTGCCGAACCGACGGCGACTGCGGCAGCGGTGAGATCTGTTTCGAAGAGACCTTCACCTGTGGCGAGGTTCCCTGCGTCGATGACGGCGACTGTCCAGGGGCGTTGCGCTGCACCGGCGGCGGCATCTGCGTGGAGTGCCTGGCTGACGGTGATTGCCCCGGCACCCAGGTATGTCCCTTCTCGAGCTGTGACGAGGGTGCCTCGTGCACCGTCGACATCGATTGCGTGCGTGGCCGGGTGTGTAGCGTTGGTGCTTGCGAGGACCCCACCTGTATCGAGGAGGCCTCCGAGCCGAATGAGACCTTTGCCACCGCCGGCACTCTGGCCGCCGGTGAGCAGCAGATCCACCTGTGCTTTTTTGACACGGACACCTATGCCCTGCCGGTCGCGGTGGGCGACGGCCTGTTGGTCCGGATCAACTACGATCCCGCCCTCGGTGATCTGGAGGCGACGCTCTTTGACGGCGACGAAGAGGAGCTGGATTTCGACGAGGGGTTTGCCGGCCGCGCGGTTCTGAGCTTTGAGTCTTCCTCAACCGCCGGGGCCTATCTGGTCCTCTTCTCCGACAGCGCCCTGCTCATGCCGGTCGACGTGACGGTGGCGGTTTTTTCCGGCGGCGTTTGTCTCAACGATGAGCTCGAGCCGAACGATGTCGAGGCGGAGATCTCCCCTCTGGCCGACAATGTCACCGGCGTGCCGGTGCGTCTCTGCACGGACGACACAGACTGGTTTGCCATCTCGGTGCCCAGCGGCGGCGCCCTGACGGTGACGGTAAACACCGCGAGCGGTGAGCCGCCGATCGCCGAGTTGCGCTCGGCCGACGCCCTCCTGCTGCGCGACTCCAGCGACAACACCGACAAGACCCTCAGCGCCACCAACTCTCGCCTCATCGCGGCGACCTATCAGGTGATGTTGCAGGCGGTGGGCGCCGCGCACATCGAGCTCAGCACTGAGGTGCAGTAGGGGTACCCGCGGAGCCCACTGGATGGCGACCCGTCGACGGGTAGGACCATCCCCTACACCCGATCCCCCGGCCTCGGTCTGTCACGGGGGGAACAACCATTTTCCTTCGATTTGTGTATGTTAGGCGATAGCGTCAGCTGCCCAAACGGAGAGAGCGATGAACACGATCCGCCGCCCCACGGGACCGATGGCCCCGAATCTTCAGGCCGAGGTGCAGCAGACCCAACAGGCCCAGAAGACAGCCGCTAAGCCGGCCTTGGATCCGAGCGCCATGGCGGCGGAGCTCAGCGGTGAGTTCCAGGCGTTGAACGCCGGGACTTTGGCGCCACCGTCGCCGCCCCTGGCGGTCATGGAGCAGGCCTTGGCGACCGGGGCTGAGTCCTTTGGTCAACAGCTCCAGGGCATGGGACGCAGCGGCGCCAGCTCCGAGGCGATGATGCTCGCCTTTTTGAAGCTCCAGATCCTCGACTCCAGCCTCGGCAACCAGAACCAGATGCTCTGGGGCGCTGGCCGTTCGGCGCTGTACGGCACCGCCATCGTCGCCCAGACGGGCGCGGCTGGTCGGGCCGCCCAGGCATCCTCCGCCCGCAACGAGGCCCAGGCCCTCGAGGCCGCCGCGGACCGCGAGGCCGAGAAGGGTCACGAGATCGTTCGGGAGAAGGGCGTGGACTCCGCCGAGATCGAGAGCCTGGTCGAGCAGAGCTTCAAGGAAGGCAAGAGCGGCGGTGACGTGGCCGAGCGTTATGCGGCGGCGCACAAGAATGACCCGGACCTGCAGGAGAAGCTCGCCGCGATACGCCAGGCGGAGCCGCATTATCAGGCCGCTGGCGCCAAGTTCGAGCAGGCCGAGGAAAAGGAAGAATTCGCCAGCAACATCTCTGGCGGCTGGGTGCTAGGCGCAGCCGCGACCCTCATGACCCGCGCCGGCACCCTCGGCATGCAGGCCCTGTTGGCCAACGCCGAGGCCCAGCTTCAATTGGCGAACGAGCTGATGGCGCTGCTCTCGGGCATCCGGCCCGACGCCAAGGCCAAGGATGAAGCGATCCAAGAGATGGACCGCTGCCGCAACGAGGTCGCCAAGCTCACCCTCGATTTCATCGACAGCCACACCGAGGCCAAGGGCGGCCAGATGCAGGCGTTTCGCTCCTGAGGTTGCGGCTCCTTCCCGCTATCTGGTCAAAAGGTCGCTAGGGTCTGGGCGGATCAGGGCTGACACGCTATCCTGTAAGGAGTGTCGAAGCAGGAACAGGCCACCGATCCCCGCGCCGCGGTACGGGCGCTCACCAATCTCGCCCGCCAGTTGCAAGAGCCGCTCAACCTCGATCAGATCCTCCAGCACATCGTCGAGACCGCAGCCGCCATTCTCAACGTCGATCGTGCGAGTTTTCGCCTATTGGACCCGAAGCGCACCGAGTTGATGGCGGTGGCGCGCGCTGGTTCGCCCCTACACGAAAATCCCAACACCCCCTTTGCCGTCGGCGAGGGGTTGATGGGCTGGATCACCCGGGAGGGCCAGGCGCTACGCACCGGCGACGCGTCGGTTGATCCGCGCTACGCACAGCGACCGGGGCAAAAGGGTCCCCTGCGCTCTTTCCTCGGTGTCCCGGTCATGTCTGGCGAGGCTTGTCTCGGAGTCCTGAGCGCGGTCAGTCCGGAGCCGGATCTCTTTGGTGCCGGGGACGAAGAGCTGCTCACCCTGCTGGCAACGATCTCGGCGCCCCACGTGGAAGTCGCCCGCCTCTCACGGCTCTACAACGTTGATGCCCTGACCGGGGCGCTCAACCGCCGGGGTCTCGACGAGATCCTGCCCGGCGGCACCGTGGCCGCACCCCTCTCCCTGGTCATGATTGATGTCGATCACTTCAAGAAGGTGAACGATCGTTTTGGTCACGCCCTCGGGGACGAGGTCTTGAAATTCGTGGCCGGGATCCTCGCCGGGGTCATCCGCAACGGCGACGCGGTGGTGCGGTACGGCGGTGAGGAATTCCTGTTGATCCTCAGCGCAGTGAGTCTCCAAAAGGCGGCGCGCATTGCCGAGCGGGCCCGGGAGGCGGTGGCACAGGGACGCATCCCCATCACCGACGTCGAGGTCGCGGTGACGATCTCGGCAGGGGTCGCGGAGATGCAATCCGGTGAGAGCCGCGAGGACCTGATCAAACGCGCCGACGCGGCGATGTACGAGGCCAAGGAGGCCGGTCGCAACCGGGTCCTGCTGGCGAGCCCATCCACGCCGGGGTAGGGCACCGGCGGCGACGCGGCCTTGGTGTTCCGTTGACTGGCTGAGCTGGCCAGTGCTAGTCAGGCCCGAACGGCTTTGGTTCGTACCGGCAATCGAATGGGGGTACACGTGTTGCGAATAATCTCATCAACCGCATCGGTCCTAGCGTT
>JAUUZB010000108.1 GCA_030590185.1 Deltaproteobacteria bacterium | reverse complement strand
GGTTATCATGGCCGCCATGACGCAGCACAAGGTTCAGACCCCAGAGGCTGCGAGCGGCGTGACCCCAACGGAGATCCCGCTGCCGCCGAGTCCGGTCATCCTCACCGCCGCCGCGGCTGAGATGGTGCGCGAGGCGATGGTCGCAGACGATTTCGAAGGCCACAGCCTACGGATCGGCGTGTACGGTGGCGGCTGCGCTGGACTGCAATACCTCCTGGACTTCGCCGACCGCCCGGCTCCGGAGGATTTTGTCTACGAGCAGCACGGCGTGACCCTGTTCATCGATCCCTTCAGCGCCGCACACCTCACCGGCACGACGGTCGATTACATCGAGGGCCCGACCGCGGAGCGCTCCGGTTTCAAGTTCGAGAATCCCAACGTCAAACGCACCTGCGGCTGCGGGATGGCGCGCTGAGCTGAGCAGAGCTGAGCTGAGCCCGTGGAGCTGCCCACAACGGTACCCGGCCAACCGGGCGGCGCCGAGCCCCATGGGCCAATGGACAAAGGACCTGGGACCGGATAACGTGTAAGTCCGCGAATCCTTTGAGGAGTTCGTAATGGAATTTCGAGTCTCGTCCAACGCCCAACGTCTTCTCTCGCACGTCTTCGGCGCTGATGCAGTCAGCGACAAGAAGCTCGACGCGCGTGAGCTCAGCCAGGTTCAGAACGTCGCCGACATCCTCGAGGCGGTCGGCGTCTCCCCTGGCGGTGAGATCACCAAGAGTCACGGCCAGATGCTGCTCGCCCGCGCCGTGGTCATGGGCGCGGTCAAGGACCCGGGCGACCGCACCCAGCGATTCTTGAATCCCAAGAAGCTCCTGCCAGCCGCGGATCAGTTCGAGGCAGCCGCCGATGTGCTGCTCGCCGCGGGCAAGCCCGAGGCGGCGTTCACCGCTTTGACCTCCGCCATGGCGTTGCGCACCAAGGCCGCCTCGCTCGCGGGCAGTGGTCGGGCACGCCGCAGCCAACTCGCCGATCTCGAAAAAAAGACCGAGGCCTTGGCCGCCAAGTTGATCGATCTGGTGGCGATGACGCCCCAGGGCTCCACGGACACCGCGCCGCGTCTCGATCACCTCGCCCAGCTCGGCTGGACCAAGGCCGAGATCGCGCGCTTGGTGCAGTTCGGCGTTGCTGCCGACACCAGCCTTCACGAGGCCACGGATTTCGTGCACCGCGCCATCGACGTGGTCGATCTCCTCGAGCCGGCCGGTCTCGCCGGCCGCGAGGAATTCCTGATGCTGCTGAGCCGGGCCGACCGCTTGCTCGCCGCCACCGATCAGCGGCGCGGCCCCTTGCTCGCCTGTCGGTTGTTGAAGCTCCAGGCTACGACGTTGGCCTCGGCCGGGATCACGGATCCCGAGCAGGCCCGCCGGGTGCTCGCCAACGCCGACGCGGTGTATTCCCAGGGCAAGGTATCGGAGCTCACCGAGGAGCTCGTGCTCGAGCTCGTCATCGCGCTCGATCGGGCCGGCATCCGCGACCTCGAGGCGATCACAAACCTGACGGACAATCTGCCCCCGGGCCGATACCAGCAGCGCCGCGAGGCTGCGCAGGTAGCGATCCATTTGTTGGAGGCGGGGGTCCACGATTCCGCCGCCGTGCTCGCCGTGACCCGTGCGGTCAAGAGCGCCGACGTCGGCGGGGTGAACGCCAGCGAGGAGGCGGCCTTTGCCGCCGCGCTCTACCAGGCCGGGGTCACCGACCCGGCGGCCATCACGGGCCACCTAAAATCCTTCGAGGCTGGCAGCTATGGCTCCCGCGACGACCGGATGTCGTTTGCCACTATCGCCATCCGGGATGGCAAGATGGATCCGGAGTCCGCGATCCAAAAGGCGGATGAGTTCGTCGAGTGGGGCGGCGAATGGCACGCCAGCACCTCGGTGGAGTCCTTCCGGGAGATGATCGGCTGGGGTCTCACCGCTGATCAGGCGATCACTTTCCTGCACGACATCTGCGACCGCAACCCGGAGCTCGAGCGCAACGAGGTGCTCGATACGCTCAACGTCATCGAGGACCTGTGCAACGAGCAGGGGATCGAGCAGCAGACCGAGCTGCGCACGATCATGCATTTCCTCGTCGACTATGGCGTCGACGGCCAGGGCAACGAGAACGTCGAGGATCTCGCCCGGGCGTTGGTGACGCTCAACGTCGATCTACGCAAGTGCAACTCCCGTGAGTTCGGCCAGGCCTTCTCCGAGGCGATCAACAGCCAGGTGGCGACAAAGGGCTACGACGACGCTGGCCTCCACAGCACCCTGTGCACCCTGATCAACACCGTCCACGACGGCGACCATCATCACAACCACAACGACCGCATCCGTGATGCCATCGCCCTGCACCTCTCGCCGGAGGCGGCCTACGCGCTGATCGCGGCCGGTGCCGACTCGCTCTACTCCTCGAGCTACAACAAAATCCTGGCAGGCATGCGGCGCAAGGTGCCAGACGCGGAGCTGTCGGCGTTTCTGCGCCGGGCCGACCCGGACCAAACCGCGACCCTACGCTTCTTGGAGTCCCTCGAGGGCTTCAGCGAGACCGGGGTGATCAACGCCGCGGGGGATCTGTTCCTGCCGGTGGTGATCGCGCGCCTCGACAACTCGGAGGAGCCCCTCGAGGACACCAGCCGTTCGGCCGCCTTCATCCTGCGCACCTTCCCGACCATGCCGCCACAACAGCGTGCCGAGATCGAGGCGAAGATCGTCGGTCGCCTCGAGGACGACGCCCTGTCCCTGGGTGAACGGGCCTCCATGGCCTTCCTGCTCAAGAACCTCGTGTTGAAGGGTGCGCCCCTCTCGGCCGAGGCGTTGGCGCTGGCGAACGGCCTACCGGAGATCCCGAGCGTACAGCCGGACATCGACGCCTGGCTGGCCGACGGGGTGATCACCGCCAAGCTGTTCACCCGCAGCGATAACCACCCGATCCCCAAGGGCTGGCTGTGGTCGAAGTTCGCCTATTTCGGCGGCCAGGGCTTCAAGCCGGACTGGACCTACATGCGCGCCAACGGCATGGACGGCCAGAGTACCGTCGCCATGACCCGGGTGCAAAACGGCGTCAAACAACGGATCATCGCGACCTATGACGAGAGCGACGACGCCTCCCAGGTCGACGAGTCGATCGACATCGCGGTCAACCGCACCCACAGCTACGACCTCGACGAGGTCTTCCCCACCAGCGGTGAGCCCCCGCAGTGGAACCACCGCATGCTGCTGATCGGCGGCTCCTGTTGGTCCTTCCGCGACATGACCTACGACGATTTCCTACAGCATTACGGCGAGCACCAGGTCATGGCACAAACCGAGATCGCCGGCTCCTGGACCAACAACCGGGTGTTGAATCAGATCTTCAAGGGGATCGCCCAGGGCAAACGCAATTGGAGCCAGTACGGCCTGCGCGGCTACATGTCCGGCGGCGACGGGCTCGGCTACCGGACTCCGGACCATCCGTCCTTGACCCTCGGCAGCTACGTCAAGCCGTTTGCCCAGTGGCTGGAGGCGCGGCCGGATCCGGCGGAGTAGCCGCACCTCCACCCCAACCCGCGATCTCACAGGAGCAGCACGTCGAGCTCGGCGATCTCGCCGACGCTGGGGTGGCGCGCGCGCACCGCGAGCAGGCCGTCGGCGCTGATGCTCAAGATGATCGTGGCCTTGGCGTTGGTCCCGTCGGTGGGGGCCAACCCGGGCAGCATCAGATTGCCGAGCAGGGTGTTCTCGGCCGCCGCGTCTTTTTCGCCGCGGTAGAGCAGTACCTTGGTTTTGCCCTGGGCGTTGGCACTCAAGGTTACCTCAAAGCGTTTTTCGGTCGGCAGCCGGGCGCCGCGACCGATGAGCACGGCGGAGCGGCCGTCGCGTAGGCCGACGCGGATGGAGGCGGCGAGCACGTCGGTGAGCTCGAGGGGGGCGGCTTGGGAGATGGCGTCGGCGACCCGCGCCGCGCCGAGGGCGACCGCCTCGTCCGGGTGTACCCAGCTGCACGGCCGGCGGTTGAAGCGCTCCAACAGCATCCGGCGCACCGCGGGGCTGCGGGACTGGCCGCCCACCAGGATCACGTCGTCGAGCTCGCTCGATTTTACCTGGGCGGCGTCCAGCACCCTCTGCACGATGGTCAGGGTGCGCTCCACCAGGTCGTTGGTCAGATCCTCGAGCACGTCGCGTTCGATCTCCATTGTCAGGTCGACGGGATCACCTGCCTCATTTTGAGTGATGTAGGGCAAGTTGACCGTAGCGACGGTCGCCTGGGAGAGCTGGATCTTGGCCGTCTCCACCGCGAAGCGGACACGCTGCACCGGCACCATCTGGTCGCGCAGGGGAATGCTGGTCTCCCGCTCAAAGAGCATCAGGGCGTACTCGGTGAGGCGGTCGTCGAAGTCGGAGCCGCCGAGGAAGGGGTCACCGTCGGTGGCGAGCACCTCCATGCGGTCGCCGGTGATGCGCAGCACCGAGGTGTCGAGGGTGCCGCCGCCGAGGTCATAGACCAGGACGGTCTCGTTGAGCCCACGGCCGAAGCCGTAAGCGACCGCGGCCGCGGTGGGCTCGTTTAGGATCCGCTCGACGTAGAGGCCGGCGAAGCGACCGGCGTCGCGGACCGCCTGACGCTGGGTCTCGCCGAAGTAGGCTGGCACGGTGACCACCGCCCGTTGCACCTCTTCGCCGAGTTGGTGTTTGGCGATTTGGCGCAACATCTCCAGCACGTGGCCGGCGACCTCCTCGAGCGGTAGGATCCGGTCGGCGACCTTGGCCGCGACTCGACCCTCGGGGCCCTCCACCAGCTCATAGTTGAAGAAGTGGCCCAATGCCTTGACCTCCTTGGAGGCGTACGGCCGGCCGAGGAAGCGCTTGGAACCGACCACCCCGCGGTCCGGTTCCAGGATCAATCGTTCCCGCGCCGGGTGGCCGACCAGCAGGTCGCCGTCCCGGTCGATGAGCACGATGGAGGGCACGGTCCCGTGGCCGCTCGGATCCTGGATCACCTCCGCCTCGCCGTTGCGTACCACCGCCACGCAGCTGTTCGAGGTGCCGAGGTCGATGCCGACCACCGGCCCGCGCATGCCGAGCAAGCGCTTGGGGCCAGCGGTTCCGCTCAGCTTGGTTTGCTTGATGCCCACCGCCGCCGCCCGGGGGTGCTGGGTGGGGTTGTCCTTGTCAGCCATACGTCTGTTCTCTGTATCAAAGCTCACCCTCTGGGCCGTGTCAAAACTGGAGTTTCCCGCGATTGACGTGGGAGACTATCGGACACAGACTCAGAGCACTCCGAGGGGTTACGGTTCTTGGACCTGGATCGTCGAGTCGGAGTGGAGCCCGGGCGGTTCCGCACAAACGGGCGAGCCAGGCGTAGAGAGGTATCGAGTGGAGCGCGGTCTTCTATTATTGTTGGCGATCTGCTCGGGCTGCTCGTCGCCCACGGGCAACGCCCCCGGCGCCGGTTTTGGCCCGTCACCGCTGTGCGCGGACGCCGAGACCTGTTTCGCGGTCGGCAACGACCTCTCCTTTGGCATCGCCTCGCCTCGCAACGTGCCGGTCGCGGCCGCGGCCTTCGAGCGCGCCTGTCAGCTCGGGCACGCCACTGCCTGCTCCCGGTTGGGCGATCTCCTGCTCGCCGGTGAGGGGATCCCGGCCGACGCGGCTGCGGCCCTGGGCTTTTGGGAACGGGCCTGTCGCCAGCGCGACGCCGAGGG
This sequence comes from Deltaproteobacteria bacterium, assembly GCA_030590185.1. The sequence goes on along the minus strand of JAUUZB010000108.1, from coordinate 2,767 downwards.
CTGCCTTCGGCTCGGCATCGCTCACCGGTTAGGGGAGGACGTCTCCCGGGATCTCTCCCTGGCGGCCGTCCTGTTTCGAGAGGCCTGTGACCTCGGTGAGCCGGCCGGCTGTTTGAGCCTGGGCAACATGTACTTCCTGGGCCAGGGCATGCCCGAGGATTATGGGCGCAGCGCTGAGCTGTGGGGCGCGGTTTGCGAGAGCGGCGTCGTGATCGGCTGCGGCTCGGTGGCGTTGCTCTACGAGAGGGGGCTCGGGGTGGAGAAGGATCTCGACCGTGCCCTCGAGCTCTACCGTGTGGCTTGCGCGGGCGGGCACCCGCCCTCCTGCTGGCAGGCGGACAAACTGGAGGAGGGGCGTCGGTAGGCTGGGGCGCACCGACCATCAGGCGGCGACCGGCGCGGCGACCACGAGGTCACGGCTGTGGGGCGGTCTGCCCGGCAGGCTGCTCATCCTCCGGGCCATGTAATCGCTGCGCCAGAAACTCCGCCAACACCCGGTTGGCGTGGGCGTTGGGATGACTGTAGTGCGGCAGGTAGTGGGTCTCGGGGGTGAAGTCTGGGAACAGGGTGGCGGCGTCGTAGAAGCGAATACCCGCGGCCCGCAACCCCACGGCGATCGGCTCCTGCTCCGGCCCGAAGTCGTCCCAGGTGATCACCACCAGCTCGCTGTGGTGACGCTCGGCCAGGAGGTCCCGGATTCGTTCGGTGATCGCCAAAAAGAGCGCTACCCCGTCATCATCCACCCAGCCGACCGCCGAGGGCAGGCGCTCCACGAGATGCCCGATCAGGTGGGACTTGCGCGCCTCGAAGCTGACCGCTTCGCCAAAGCTGAGCTCACTGCGCGCCTTGGGCGGTGGAAACTGTCCGTCCGCCACCAACCGGCCGTCGCGTAGGGCGTAGCGCGGGTAGAAGGACGAGAAGTGGGTCTCTCCCGCGATGCGCTGCAGGTGGTGGCGGATGGCCACCATGACCACGAAGGGCACGGCTCGGCCGGCGAGCAGCTCCACGTCACGCTCGAGCTCGAGCTGCGCGAGGATTGAGTGGGGGCCGGCGCCGGAGATCCCCCAGTTCAGGGCGCGGTAGCGGCCGCCCGCCGCAGCCTCAAAAGCCGAGGGCAGGGTTTGTCGGTCCTCGAGCCCCTGACCGAAGGTGAAGGAACAGCCCAGGAACGGCACGACCGGGGCCTCGTCCGGCACCTCGAGGCCAGAGTCGGTGAGCCGCAGGCCGTCCGGGCCGATGTTGTAGACCACCTCGTAGAGCAGCTTCTCACCGCGGTACATGCGCTCACCGACGCGCGCTGATTCGCGGTGGATCCAGCCGAGGCGGTTGTGGTGCTTCACCAGCCGGCCGCCCGCCTGGTAGACCGTGAGGCCGGTTCGGTTTTCGGTGAGCACCCATTTTGGATCGCTCGGCAGGGCGGTGGTGATGCCGGGTGGCAGTGGGTCGTCGAGGGTGAGGGCCGGCGGTTGCACGGTGGGTGCGTTGGTCCGGTCCTGGTAGGCGAGGTAGATCTCCACCGGCAGGAGCAGCAGCGCGAAGAGCGCGCCATTGAACGCGAGGGTGCGCAGGCGGCCGTCGGTGAGACGCGTCGCCACCCCGCCGGCGATGACGCCGAGGGCCAGCTCCCAGATCATCGGGCTCGGGGCCAGCTCCCAGAGCAGCACCGCCGTTCCCGCGCCGGCCAGAGCCGCGCCGAGGGTGAGCCGCCGTTTGGGTCGGGGTTTCAACGCTGCTGCCTGGGCGTCCGAGTTTCGCGCCGCTCAGGTAGCGGTATCGACGACGTAGCGTACGAAGTCGGTCTCGGTCAGGATGCCCACCAGACGGTCGCCATCCTCCACCGGCAGGCAGCCGAACTTGTTTTCGATCATCAGGGCGCCGGCGGTGCTGACTTCCTCGTCGGACCCGACCGTCTCCGGGTCGCGAGTCATGACCTCATCGACTTTGAAGGTTTCGAGCATCTGCCGCATGGTGCTCAGGGGCACCTCCTCGTCGCGGTGGATGGCACCCCGCACGAGATCGCGATGAGAGACGAGACCGCGCAGGCGACCTTCCCCATCCACCACCGGCGCGTGCCGCACCTGCTTGGAGTCCATGAGCTCGTGTAGGTCAGCGAGGTCAGAGCCGAGCTCGACGGTGAAGGGATTGGCGGTCATCAAATCGCGTACCAACAGAGGCATGGTTCGACTCCTGTTCGACGGCCCAGGGCCGGTCGGGGCTCGGTGGCCCCTGTCGCCGGCTCCTTAGCCGATGGCGACGCTGGAGCGCAACACCCTGATGCTTGCCGTTGGGCGGCAAAAAGACCATGTTAGCGCGGTCGATTCGCCCGTGGCGAGTGGAGAAAAACCGTGAGCGAAATCCCGTCGGCGTTGATCGGCCGTTACGATCGCGCCCTGCCCAGATACACCAGCTATCCCACCGTGCCCTACTGGGGAGAGCTCGCGCCCGCCGAGGTAGAGGCGGCCATGGAGCGGGCCGCCGCTGACCCGCGGCCCTTGTCGCTGTACTTGCACATCCCGTTTTGCGACCGGATGTGCCTCTATTGCGGCTGCAACGTCGTGATCACCCGATCCCGCGAGCGAATCGCCCGCTACGTCTCGGCCCTCGAACGCGAGCTCTCGCTGGTCCGCGAGCGGATCGGGGACAAGCCGTTGGTTCAACTCCACTTCGGCGGTGGCACCCCGACCATGCTGGAGCCGGAGGAGCTCGGCCGGATCCTGGCGGCCATCAACGACGTCTTCGTGCCGGCCCCCGACGCCGAGATGAGCAT
>JAUUZB010000981.1 GCA_030590185.1 Deltaproteobacteria bacterium | reverse complement strand
ATCACACTCGGTCTCGCTCACATTGTCACCGTCGTCGCAGATCTCTTCGCCCGGTTCCGCGTCCCCATCGCCGCAATAACGGGCGACGAAGGTGATCTCGTTTTCACAGGTGGCGTCGCAAAAATCGCAATTCGAGGGGCCGTAGGAGCAATCCGCAGCGGTCTCGGTGATTACGTCGCCATCGTCGCAAGTGTCGACACCGGCTTGCTCGAAGCCGTCACCACAAATGGCCGGCCGGCAAGTGCCGCCGGGCCCGTCAGGGCAATCGTCGGCATTGTCTCCATCACCGTCGTCGCATTGCTCATTGCCGCCGTCTGTGTCCCAGGTGAAACCGTCGCCGCAAGACGCAACCTCACAGTTTCTGCCCGGGCCTGATGGACAGCTGTCGCTGGTGATATCGTTGCCGTCGTCGCACTCCTCGCCCCCGCCGGAGCTGTACACGGCGCCGTCGCCACACCTGGCGATCTGGCAGGTGCCCAGCGGCCCGTCGGGACAACTATCAGTGGTGTCCAGGTTGCCGTCGTCACACACCTCGCCCGCCGTGTCGTTGACGTTCTCGTCACCACACACGGCGAAGGTGCAGTCGGCGTCGCAGGTCGCGGACTCGCCGCCGGCGTCGCACTCCTCAGGCGCACAGACCACCTCGTCTCCACAGCCGGTGACAAAGCGCGTACAGTCACCACTGCAGACACCGTCACAGTCATCGCTGTTGCCGTCGTCACAGAGCTCCGAGCCGCACTCGACGCCGTCACCGCAGACATTGACATGGATGGTGCAGTCATCGAGGCAGCCATCGCAGGGGTCGTCATTACCGTCGTCGCACTTTTCAACCCCGGTCAGGTTGACATAGCCGTCACCGCAGACGTTCCACTGACAATTATCGAGACAGCTGTCGGACATGTCCGTGTTCTCGTCGTCACATACCTCGTTCCAGCGGTTGTCCGGATCGACGATGCCGTCACCACAACTCGACTCAGCACAGACACTCTCGGCGAGGCAGACGCCAGCATAGGGCCCGCCCTCGTCCTCCCCCTCGTGGGCGCAATGCCTGGTGCCGTCGAGATCTCTGGCGGCGCAGAAATAGCCGAGCTCAACCGTCTCGGTCCCGGCGCCACCTTTCTCGAGGGTGATCTTTACCCGACCGCGAGCCAGGATTTGGTCGTCCGCTGACAGCGCGTCCACCCAGATCGTGGTGGCCACCGGCTCGGCTTTCCAGAGCAGAAACTCGAATGGGAAGCCATCGCCGGTGAGGCTCACCGGCCTGAGGTCGTCGGTTTCCTCGCCATAGGCGATCGCCGTGGCGTCGGTTGCGAGAGCATGCGGATCCTCCACCTTGACGATCACGTAGGGCGGTGGCGACACACAGCCGGAGGCAAAAACCGTAGCGAGCATGAACTGTTTCATAGCGTCCCTCACAGCGGGTGAGCTCCGCCCTGGATCTGGGGAAACTTGGTGGCGCCATCGATGTAGAAGCCGACCCCAAGCCCAGCGCCCGCAGCCGCAGCCACCCCCACGATGGTCCACACCCACCAGCGCTGGTACCACCGTAACGGCTCTTCGATCAGCTCGGCCCACAGCGGGGTCATGCCGCCGGGCTCGACATAGAAGTCGGTGCGCCAATCAAAGTAGCCATCCTTGGAAATGCGCAACGAGTGCCGGCCCGCCGCGAGCGCCGCGATTGGCTTGAGCGGAAGCTGTCCGAGCTCCTCGTCGTCGAGATAGACCTTGGCCGCCTTTTCGCTGCCGGTGAGATAGAGCGTACCGGGCTGGTCGCGTTGCTCGAGCCCGAGCAGCCGGCGCCCAGCGAATCGCACCGCCGGGATGAGCTGATCCTCGAGTCCCTTGAGCGACTCGTTCACCCGACTGTCCACTCGGCCGGCGTTGACATCGATGAGGCGCAACGAGATCAGGTAGCTCTCGCCGAGCTTGCCGGCGGTGCCGACCACCAGCTTGTCCACCCCAAGGGCGCCGCCGATCTCGGCCAGGCAGTCCATCTCGGTGGCGCAATCCATCCGCGCCTTCTCGGACTCCAATTCGAGCAGCGACGCCACGTCGTCGCGGCCGATGACGCTGGCACCCTCGATCTGTTTTAGCTCACCGGCCAGCACCTGGGTCAGGTTGCCAGCGGTCTCCTGGCTCAGCCCCTGGGGCTTGAGGTCGAAGACCGCAAAGGAGATCTGCCGCCCCTCGGGCAAACGGAAACGAACCTTTGGGGCCGCGCCCTCCTCCGGCCAACCGAACACCTCGGCGAGCAGCCCAGGCACGCTCCCGAGCACGTCATCGATGGACTTGACCGAGCGACTGGCGCTGCCCGCCGGTCGGGCCTTCTTCGTGTCGAGGAGGGTCAGGTTGATCACCAGCTCGTTGCCAATGCGCCCCACCGAGCCGGAGAGCGCCAGCTTGGCGTTCGCTGCCTTTGACAACTGGGTGATGCAGCTCTCGTCGGCGCAGCCGAGCATCTGGAGGGATACCTGGTGATCGAGCATGGCGCTGACATCGGCCACCGTGACGACCCGCAGCTCTGACCGCTCGGCCAGGAGCTCGGCCATGACGGTGGTGATCGTAGCCGCCTCCTCCTCGGAGACCCCAATCGGCCGCAGGTCCATCACCAGAATCGTCGCATCGGCGCTCGCCGTAGCTGGCGCCAACAGTGCGACACACAAAGGTATAGCAGCCCAAATGATACCCATCACCGTACCCTCCCCCGAAGGTGTCGTCTCGTTTCCCCTCGAGGCTTCGTCGGATTGGTTATGCGCCCGACGCGCCAATTGCAACCGCTGGCGGCCGAATATAGGCAGCAGCACGCGAAACGCATCAGCTCCTCCGGCGAGGCGCGGGGCCGAGCATCCCGAAGCGACGCGGCGCATCAGCAACCGCGATGGGAGAATGGCCCGGGCCTGTTGCGGGAGGGCCCGATTTCTTCACGGGCTCTCAGTCCGCTACCTTGACCCCAGCAACCCCAACCTCCGCTGGAGAATCACCATGAACAACGAGAGCAAACTCACCGCCGACGTCGAAATCCAAGAGATGCCCACCATGCACCTGGCCTACGT
>JAUUZB010000474.1 GCA_030590185.1 Deltaproteobacteria bacterium | reverse complement strand
CGCCGTGCTCTTCATCGCCGCCCTGGCCCTCAACATCTTCATCCCGCGGCTCTACTGCCGCATGCTGTGCTCCCTCGGGGCGTTGCTCGGCATCTTGGCGCGCTTCTCCCTGTTTCGTCTGGAGCGCGATCCTAGCCTCTGCAAGGAGTGCGACGTCTGCTCCATGGACTGCCAGGGCGCCGCGGCCCCCCAGGGGCCACTCAAGGTCAGCGAGTGCATGCTCTGCTTGAACTGCACCCAGAGCTGCCATCGCGACGGGATCCGCTATGGCTTTGTCTCCTCGCCGGGTCTCACCACCACCAAGCTCGACCTCAACCGGCGGCACGTTCTGGGCTCGCTCGCCGCGGGCGTGGCGGCGATCCCGCTGGCCAGGGCCTCGGTTGGGGTGGGTCCTCGGCCCGACCCCCGCCGTATTCGCCCGCCCGGCTCACGGGAGGAGCAGGCGTTCCTCGAACGTTGCATCAAGTGCGGCGCCTGTATGAAGGTCTGCCCAACCGGCGGGCTGCAGCCGGCCTTTGCCGAGGCGGGGCTCGAGGGGCTGTGGAGCCCGGTGTTGGTGCCGCGGCTCGGTCACTGCGAGCAGTCCTGTGTCCTGTGCGGGCAGGTTTGCCCCACGGGGGCGATCGAGGCGATCACCTTGCGCGACCGGGTCGGCAAGCCGCCGGAGAAGGAGCCGATCCGCATCGGCCTGGCCTTTTTCGATCGCGGGCGCTGTCTGCCGTGGGCCATGGACACCCCGTGCATCGTCTGCGAGGAGGTCTGCCCCACCTCCCCCAAGGCGATCCTCTTTCGGATCGTGACCATCACCAAGTGGGACGGATCCAAGGTCGATCTCAAACGGCCCTACGTGGATCCCGATCGCTGCGTCGGCTGCGGCGCCTGCGAGGCGCGTTGCCCGGTGTTCGACAAGGCCGCCATCCGGGTGAGCTCGGTGGGCGAGACCCGCAGCCCGCGAAACCGCATCATGCTCACGGGGGGGAAGGTCTAGGGGCGCTTTGGGTGTTGATGTGGCGGCTTAGGATTGCGGGCCAAGATGTCGTTTATTAACGGTTTTTCGCGGCGCTGGCTTTGGTCACGCCGGCCTGCTCCAAGGCCCGACGGCTGCTGACCAGGCCGAGACCCACGGCACGCATGGAGCGACGCCGACGGTCGGATTTGACCAGCTTGTCGCGGGCGGTCATGGAGCCGCCGCCGGTGCTGATCTGCGCATTGACCTGAGCCTGGGTCGGGCCAGTGGTTGCCCGGGAGAACGCTGCTGGATTGAGTCCAAAACCGATGTGCATCTCTCAACTCCGTCACCTTTTTGTATCGGCCCCACGGTCGCGGAGTTGCGTCCAGAGCTGAGAATCCCCGGAAATCGACCCAAAAATCGACTCTCCGGGCCATCTGGACCCAGAAAACGCGGTATTCAACGATATTTGCTAGTGCCTGGGTGACCCAGGATTCGCCTGGCCGTTGCTCGGTGCTGCCTTCTTGCTCTTCTTCTCAGCCTTCGGCCCGGGCAGCGGGCTGCCGCTCTCCAGGGCAGCAAGGTACGTGCGAGCCGACCGCTGGTACTGGCCGGCCGCCGCCGCTTCCTCGAGGATCGCCTTGGCTTGCTTGCGCTTGTCGAGATGCGCGAGGGCGGTGCCGAGCAGGAACCGGCTTTCGTCCACGAGGGCCTTGTCGGTCGATTGCTCGCGGAGTTGGCGCAACAGCGGCTCGGCCTGGTCGTAGCGGCCGAGGTGGTAGAGGGTGGTGGCTTGGAGATAGCGCGTCTTTTCGGCGTAGGCGCCCTCCGATTCGATGCGCAGGCTGCGGGCGAACTCCTTGATGGCGCTGTCGTGTCGGTTGGCATTCAGGAAGCTGCGACCAACCCGGTAGGCAGCCTCGGAGGCCCGCTTGCGCAGGTCGGCGATGCGTTTGTCGACCAGCCGGCGCTCGAGGGGGGTCAGATCCTCCACGTTGATCTGGGGGAGCAGCTCGGCCGCATCCTTGTCCCGTTTGGCGTCGAGGTCCTGAACGATCTTTAGGACCGCCGCCTGGGTGGCGGCGCGGCGTTGCTTGTCCTCCTCGAAGGCGCGGAGCTTGCTTGCCAGGTCCTTCTCCTTCTCGTCCGCCTGGGTGCGGGCCCGCTCCACCTCGCCCTGGAGCTTGTCGATCTCCTTCTCGTAGCCACGGCTGCGGATCGAGGTTACCACCAACGCCGCGATGGCGATGGTCAGCGCCACGATGGCGTTGGCGCCGATGCTGGCGAGCCGCGTGCGCCGCTCGAGGGTGTCGAAGCGCTTCTCGAACCCCTTGATGTCCAGCGCGACGTTCTTCACCTGGTGATCGGTCTTGATCGCCTGGTTCCGCGCCTCGATAACTTCTTGTTTCAGCTCGACGAAATCACGCCCGGCGTCTGCCATGCCAGCCTCTCCTAAAAACGAAGGCAAAGGGTCGATTGGATCTATCACTCCCCTCCCCCGTACTGGATTCTATCGCAGCCTAACGAGCTAGACAAAAATGTCCCCGGTTGCCATAGCGCCGCCTGGGGAGGCCTGAGATGGCCAGGATTTTCATCGCCACGGTCGGCTGCCGTCTAAATCAATCCGAGTCGGATGCCCTCGAGCACCAGGCCCGGGCCCTGGGCCATACCATCGTCGATCAGCCGGAGCTCGCCGATCTGCAGATCATCAACAGCTGCACGGTCACCGGCCAGGCGGACGCGGACACCCGCGGCTGGGTGCGCCGCGCCGGGCACGCCAATCCGGCGGCGGAGCTCATTCTCACCGGCTGTCTCGCCTCGACCGATGGCGACGGGGCGGTGTTGCCAGGCGTCGCCCGGGTGGTCCCCAACACCGACAAGGCCGCCATCTTTGGCGAGTCCCCGGCCGAGGCCAGCGCGCCGGCCCGCGACCTGCCCCCAGCCCTGCGTCCCCGGCGCAGCCGGGCCTTTTTGAAGATCCAGGACGGCTGCGATTTCGGTTGCGCCTTTTGCATCGTGCCGTCGGTGCGCGGCCCGAGTCGGAGCCTACCGATCGCGACCCTGACAACCCAGCTCGACGCGCTGGTGGCCGCCGGCCAGATCGAGATCAACCTCACCGGCATTCACCTCGGCACCTGGGGCCGAGACTTGGATCCCCAGCGCTCCCTCGTCGACCTGCTGGCCGCCCTGTTGCCACGCCTCGGCGAGCGTACGCGCCTGCGTTTGGGTTCCTTGGATCCCCACGAGGTTTCGCCGGAGCTGCTCGCCCTGTTGGCGTCCAACCCCGAGCGCATCTGCCGCCACCTCCACCTGCCGGTCCAGAGCGGTGACCCCGAGACCCTGCGGCGCATGCGCCGGGCCCACACGGTGGAGGATCTGCGTCGCGCGGTGAGCGCCCTGCACGCCGCCATTCCGGGGGTCGCCATCGGCTCCGATGTGATCGTCGGTTTCCCCGGCGAGACCCGCGCCGCCGCGGATCGCACCCGGGAGCTGCTCGCCGCCCTGCCGGTCACCTACCTGCACGTCTTTCCCTTCTCCCGCCGGCCGGGCACCCCAGCCCACGACCTGCCCGAGCAGGTGCCCAACGAGGAGAAGAAACGTCGCAGCGCCGAGCTACGCGACCTCGGTTCCAACAAGGCGATCGCCTTCGCGGCGAGCATGAAAGGCACGGTCTTGCCGGCGGTGGTGCTCCTCCAGCGCGACCGCGGCAACGGGCGCCGGATCGCGATCACCGATAACTATATTAAGGTCGAGCTGTGCGGGCCGGTTGAGCCGCAGCCGAGGACGTGGGTTTCGGTGGAGCTCGATGAGGTGGTGGAGCGCGGGGCCCACCTGGGGCGGGTGGTTGGGGGGTGATCGGGTCGTTGATGGGCCGTGAGAGGGCCGTTCGGTCGTGCCTCTGGAGATGACGGTCAACCGTTGGCCAAGCCAATAGCGTTGACCGCCTCCCCCGGGTTGCCGATAGTTGCACCCCGTGGCGCAAGCAGTCATCGAAAATGGAATCGAGGAGCAGGTAGATGACCTGTTCCGGAGCGAACGCCTCGACGGCGAGTTGAAAATCGCACGTCTCGGTCTGATCACCTGTGGTGTCGCCTTTGTTTTCGCTCTCGTTACCGGACTCGCGGTGGACGCCTCCTTGGGCCTGCGACTCGCCTGGGTCCCAGCCGGCTACGCTATCTACTATTCGATGATCTGGCTGGCGCTGCGGCGTGGTTGGTTCAAGGCCTGGATCCGCTATGCCTCGTGCACCCTCGAGGTGAGCGCCGCATCCCTGGTGGCGATCATCGATGCCGCCCACATCTCCCCCGCCTATGCCCTCACCAGCTCACCTACGTTCCTGTACTTCCTCGCCATCTTCATCTCGGTGTTGCGTTTTCAGCCATTGCTCGGGCTGTACGCCGGTCTGCTCGCCGCTGGTCAATCCGCCGTACTCTTTTTGGTGATCGGCGCAGAGATCCCACCGGCTCTCATCGAGGAGCTGCCGTCGCTCGATCCGTCGATCTACCTGCAACGGTCTGGTTTCCTCGTCATCGCGGGGTTGATTGCTGCGACCACCACCGGCACGGCGCGCCGCCTGCTGCGCTCCGTCGGCGGTGAGATCGAGCAGCGCCTGCACATCCGGCGATTGTTCGGCCGGTATGTGTCGCCCGAGGTGGCTGAGGAGATCCTGCGCCAGGACGCCGCCACCAGCGGACAAGTGTGTGACGTCTCGGTCCTGTGCAGCGACGTCCGGGGCTTCACCGCTCACAGCGCCAAGACACCTCCGGAGGAGGTCGTCGCATTCCTCAACCTGTTG
>JAUUZB010000517.1 GCA_030590185.1 Deltaproteobacteria bacterium | reverse complement strand
GAGCAGGCCTGGGCCCTCGCCGGTGCGCGGCTGGCGTGCAATCAGGTGGCTTATCATCTGTTGGAGCGGACCATCGAGGCGCGGGTGTTGCCCTGGTGCGAGGCCCATGGCGTGCCGGTGGTTGGGTATAGCCCGTTCGGTCAGGGAAGTTTCGTGCCCCCCGGCGCTGGCGAGGGGGTGCTCGAGGAGGTGGCGGCGGCCCATGGGGTAACCCGGCACGCGGTGGCCTTGGCTTTTCTGGTGCGCCGCAGCAGCCTGTGGGCGATCCCCAAGGCGGGGCAGATCGCCCATGTCGAGGCGAATGCGGCGGCGGGGGATCTGGTGTTGACCGACGGCGAGCTCGCCCGCATCGACGGGGCATTTCCTTTGAAAGCCGGCAAGGGCCTGCCGTTCTGGTGAGTGAGTGAGTGAGTGAGTCAGTCAGTCAGTGAGCACGCCGTGACCCGTCGGCAGATCATCCACGTCGACATGGACGCCTCGTGACCCGTCGGCAGATCATCCACGTCGACATGGACGCCTCGTGACCCGCAGGCAGATCATCCACGTCGACATGGACGCCTCGTGACCCGTCGGCAGATCATCCACGTCGACATGGACGCCTTTTTCGCGTCGGTGGAGCAACGCGACCGGCCCGAGCTGCGCGGTCGACCGGTGTTGGTGGGCGGCCCCTCGAGTCGCGGGGTGGTGGCGGCGGCCTCCTACGAGGCGCGTACATTCGGTGTCCACTCGGCCATGCCGATGGTCGAAGCGCTGCGCCGTTGTCCCGAGGCAGTGGTGGTCGCATCTGACCACGGACATTACGGCGAGGTCAGCGCCGAGGTCTTCGACATTTTCGGGCGCTTCACCCCGTTGGTCGAGGGTTTGTCCTTGGACGAAGCGTTCCTCGACGTGACCGACAGCCGGTCCTTGTTCGGGGATGGCCCGACCATCGCCCGGACGATCCGCGACGCCATCCGCGCCGAGCTGCGCCTGACCGCCTCGGCGGGCATCGCGATCTGTAAGTTCGCCGCCAAGATCGCCAGCGACATGAACAAGCCGGACGGCCAGGAGGTGGTACCGGACGAGGTGGCCGGTTTTCTGGCGCCGCTGGCCGTGGAGCGCATGTGGGGGATCGGGCCGGTGGCTGCCCAACGGGTCCGCGGCGCGGGTCTGGTGACCATCGGTGACCTCGCCGCCTCCTCCCCGCAGGTGCTCGAGTCCCTGCTCGGGTCGTGGGGCCGCAGCGTGCACCTGCTCGCCAACGGCATCGACGACCGGGAGGTGGAGCCCGGGGTCGCCGCCAAGTCGATCGGCGCTGAGAATACCTTCGCGACGGACTTCCGGCGAATCGAGGACCTCGCCCGTCAGCTCCTCTCCCAATCGAGCCGCGTGGCGAGCCGCCTATTCGCCAAGGGCCTCTACGGCACCGTGGTCACCATCAAGATCAAGTACGCCGATTTCACCCTGCGCTCCGTCCGCACCACCCTCCCGGAGCCGGCAGCCGACACCGACTCGATCTACGCCGCGGCCCACGCCCTGCTCGAGCGCGCCTACGAGCGCGGCCGCCCGGTGCGCCTAACCGGCGTCGCTGTCAGCGGCCTGACCACCGGCCCGATCCAACGCTCCCTATTCGGGAACCGTGAGCGCGGCCGCCGCGAGGCCATCGAGGCCGTCACCGCGAAGATCAGGGATCGCTACGGCCACCTCGGACTCACCCGGGCTACCCTGTTGGATGATGATACGTAGTAGTATATAGTAGTGTCAGGTACTACTATATACCATTTTCCGAGTATGGCAGTGTCTAATATAGTAGTGTCAGGCACTACTATATGCCATTTCCTGGGGCCTGCGGAGCCGCCTGGCGGCGTCTCCTCCGGGCTCCGCGAGCCCTACGGTCTCGCTGCGCAACTCCGGGAGCCCTCCGGTCTCCCTCCGGCTTCGGGAGCCCCTATGGGTCTCCCTGCGCAACGCACGGACACCGCACTCGGGCTACCGGATGGCCAAGGATGCTGGGATCGACATGCCGCCCAGCGAGCTCTCGTTCTATGAAGTAGTTCTTACTGACTATGCCCGTTCAGAAACACACTGAAGAAGCGCCTCGCCATATCTCTCAGCCTTGGCCGGCCCGATCCCGTGGGCGAGCTTGAGCTCCTCGAGGTTGCGTGGCCGCAGCAAGGCGATGTCACGCAGGCAGCGGTCTGAGGCAACGACATAGGCGGGCACGTTCTGGTCCCGGGCGAGCTCGGAGCGCACAGCCCGCAGTGCCTCGAACAGCTCGATAGCGACCGGATCGGTGAGCTCAAACTCACTGGCGGTTCGGGCGGGGTTCGCGCGAGCCCCACCGGCCACCCCTGTCCGGCGACTCGCAGCTCGCGATGACGCCTTGCTCTTCCCCCGACCCTTGGGCGGCAGCAACAACCGGGCGGGGCGCTCGGCCTTCATGACCTCCACGCCGACCGGCGTCAGGCAGGCTACAGGTCGGTCGCCGCCACGAAAGTCTACCCAACCCGCGGTGACGCAACGGCGCAAGAGCTGTTGCAGCCAGGCCTCCGGTTCGTCGGCGAGGATGCCGAAGGTCTTGCTCCGGTCGAGCCCGGCGCGCTGCAAGCGAGGATCGGTCTTGCCCCTGAGCAGCTGCACCGCGGCGCTGAGTCCGAAGGTGTCGTGGATGCGCGCCACCGCGCTGAGCGCCTTACGAACATAGAGGGTGACCTCCTCCGGATCGACCTGTGCATCATCAGCCAGCGACTCGCACACGTCGCAGATCCCGCACCCGGCGAGGGTCTCCGCCTGGTCACCAAAGTAGCGCAGGATCGCGTCGTGCCGGCAGGATCCCCCCTCGGCCCAACGCATTAACTCTAAAAATTGTCCCCACTTGTGCTCGATCACCTCCGGTGCCGGGCGTCCGTCCGGGCTGCCGTCGCTCTCGATCAAGTGCCGCCGACGGGGGAAGTCGCCGGCCGTGCTGAGCATCAATCCCCAGGCCAGCTCGCCATCGCGACCGGCGCGGCCCACCTCTTGATAGTAGGCCTCGATCGACCCGGGGGGGCCGAGGTGGATGACCGCGCGTACGTCGGCGCGGTCGATGCCCATCCCAAAGGCATTGGTGGCGACCACGACCTCGAGCTCGCGGTCTAGGAAGCGTTGTTGAGCCCGCTCCCGCGCCACGCCGCTCATGCCGGCATGATAGGCGGCGGCGCACCAACCAGCGGCGCCCAGGCGGCGTGCTTCAGCCTCGCTCATGGCCCGGGTTGGGGAGTAGATGATGGCCGCGCCGCTGCCTTGGCCAGGGCCAGTGAGGGCAAGCGCGAGCGCCTGGTCGACCGCGTTCTGACGGTCGGCGCTGCCGCTCACCTCGCGGGCGGCGAGGGCCAGGTTTGGACGGGCAAAGCCGCGCAGGATCTGCGCCGTGTCCGCGGCGAGGCGCGTTTTGTCATCTACCGGCCGGGCGCCATCAGCAACCGCGCGCTGGCGGCCTGTTTGGGCTACGCCCCGGCGGAGGTCCAACGCCGGTGAGCGCCTCGGAGTCGCTTCTGGCGAATGCCACCCGCGACAGCCTGTGGCAGGGCCGACTACCGCTCTGGCAACCGGCGCGGCGTGAGGGCTATCGTTTCAATTTGGACCCGGTGCTGCTCGCCGGCTTCGTGGAGCCGGCTGACCATCTGCTGGACCTCGGCGCCGGCTGCGGCATCCTCGGCCTCCTCCTGTTGCGCCTCGGTCGGGTGGAACGAGTGACGGCGGTCGAGGTGCAACCGCAGCTCGCGGCCTTGGCGCGCCGGAACGGCGAGGAGCACGGCCACCCAGCCGAGCGGTTCTCCGTTGTGTGTGGGGATTTGAGACACGTCGAGTGCCCGCCAGCCCAAGCCGTAGCTTTCAACCCACCGTACTTTGCGGCCGCCGCCGGTCAGCCGGCGCCGAATCGAGGGCGCGATGCAGCTCGCCACGAGCGGAACGGCACTCTCGATGATTTCGTGAGCGTGGCGGCGACGACACTGGCGCCAGGCGGATCACTCTTCGCCATCGTGCCGGCGGCGCGGGGAGATGAGCTCCGGACATTGTGCACCAACGCCGGTCTTGCGGCCCACCGCGTCCGGCGAGTGTTGCCGCGGGTTGACGAGGCGCCCAACCATTTGTTGCTGGAAGCACGGCGGGGTGGCGTGGAGACCAACACCGAGGAGCCACTGGTGGTTCACGCTCGGCACGGGGAGTTTTCGGCGGAGGTGTTGGCGTTGGTTGATGGTCCGGCCTAGCACCGTGACTGGGCCCTTCGACTCGCTGCCTTCGACTCGCTTCGAGCGCTCAGGATCTACGGGTCATTGGATTCCCTGGGGGCGAACCGGCTCTAGGTCCCCGCATCCCGCCGAGCCCGATAGAAGACCTCCATGAACCCCGCGAACTGCTCCCGCAGGTCCTGATCCGCGATACCAGACGCCGCGTGGGTCGCCTGTAGGCGCTCGGAGGGGGAGCAGGGGGGCAGCGGCTCAACCGCCTTTGGTGCGGCCATACGTGGCCCCACCACGCCAGAGATGATCCGGATCTCCCTGACCGTGGCCCGACCCACCGCCGCG
>JAUUZB010000270.1 GCA_030590185.1 Deltaproteobacteria bacterium | reverse complement strand
GACGCGGGCCAGCTGCTGGTCGAGGGCTACGGCCTGACCGAGACCGCCTCCGGCGGTTTCGTCAACCAGCCCGGCAAGGAGCGGATCGGCAGCGTCGGTCAGGTGCTGCCCGGCATGGAGGCGAAGATCGCCTCGGACGGCGAGATCCTACTGCGCGGCCCGAACCTCATGCGTGATTATTGGAACCAGCCGGAGGCGAGCGCCGCCGTCCTCGATGACGGCTGGTTGCGCACCGGCGACATCGGCACCATCGACGCCGACGGCTACCTCTGGATCACCGACCGCAAAAAGGACATCATCGTCACCGCCGGGGGAAAGAACACCGCGCCGCAAAAGATCGAAAATCTGCTCAAGACCCACGACCTGATCTCCCAGGCGGTGGTGCACGGCGATCGGCGCAAGTTCCTGTCGGCGCTGATCACCCTCGAGCCGGAAGCCCTGCGCCAACTCGCCGCGGAGCGCGGGCTCGGCAACGGATCCTTTGCGGCGACCGCCAAGCGTCCCGAGGTCGAAGGCGCGGTGAAGAAGATCGTGGACCGGGTAAATCGGTCATTGCCGCGTCACGAGACGATCAAGAAGTTCAAGGTCCTACAACACGACTTCTCCCAGGAAAGCGGCGAGCTCACCCCGACCCTCAAGGTTAAACGCCAGGTGATCAATGAGCGCTACCGGGCGGTCCTCGATGGCTTCTACGATGAAACTTCCTAGCTCGCGGGCTGCGGTCCTACTGATTCTCGGCGGTCTCGCGATCGCCCTGGCCGCCTGCGCCAAGCCTCCCCCGCCGCTTGCCTTTGCCGATAGCCCGGCATTCGCTGAGGTGCGGTCCCACGCCCTCGGCGTCATCCATGGCGCGACCGACTCGCTGGTGGCGACGCGGGGCGACGCGGGCTTCACCGCGGTGCGCTACGAGCTTGGATCGGTGGGCCCCGCGGGCGAAGCCGCTACCTGGAGCCGGGCCTGCGCCGGCCCGGCGGTGGAAGGCGAGGGCCTCGACGTCTTCCGCTGGGTGACGATGGAGGAGGGGCGGCTCGTGTTGCTGGTGGTGAGTGAGGCCAACCCGGACGTCGTCAAACAACACGTGGCCCTGTTCGACCCGGCCGACGCTTGCCTGACCCGTTATCAGGAAACCCTCAAGCTCCCGGTCCCCGGTGACGTGATGGGGCCCGGAACCGTGCCGGCCGGGGTCACGATCCCCGACGGGGCGCCAGGCGTGCGCTTGGTGGACAACCCGAAAATCCTTCGACTCGACGGCGCCGAGGGCGAGGTTCAAGTGTTGCTCGGCGTGCGCGAGCGCCGAGTCCTCGGCACGGCCCAGGAGGTGGCGCTAGAGCTGCACCCGCAACGGTTCATGGAGCCCCGGGCGATCACGGTGAGCTGGCGCCCGGCGTTGCCCACGCCGGTGAATGAGGAGGTGCACGAGACGCTGGAACAGGAGATTGGGGAAGGGGAGGCCGCTGTCACCGATTCCGCCACTGCCCCGGACACCGCTACCGACACCGTCACGGACACCGACACCGACACCGTCACGGACACCGTCACGGACACCGTCACGGACACCGTCACGGACACCGCCGCCGTCACGGACACCACCGCCGTCACGGACACCGCCGCCGTCACGGACACCACCGCCGTCACGGACACCGCCGCCGCCCCCCTCCTCCCCCTAGCCGAGCTCACCGACGACGACATCACCACCAACTTCGTCATCCGCGCCGGCCAGTCCGGAACCTGGGTCATCGAAGCACCCGCCCCCATGATGATGCTCGAGCTCTGGCATGGCTGCACCGACCACCCGCCAACCCCCCTCGAGCTCTGGCTCGGCAAGCGATCCTTCACCACCGGCGCCCCCCCAACCGCCGAGAGTTTCGTACGCGGCAGCGGCCGCGGCCACGAGCTCGAAGGCGGCGCCTGGCGCGACCTATTCGCCCTCCACGCCGCAACCAACCGGCTCGAGCTCGATCTAGCTGAGTCGGATCAGGACCGCTGCATCCGTCAGCTCAAAGCTTTCGGTTTCGCCACCCCTTGACACCCCCGCACTCCCTTGGTACTAGCGCCCTCTGGAAGCGCCCCCGCAAGAGGGCGCGAGGAGAGTTTAGGCGCGTAGCTCAGTGGGAGAGCACTACATTGACACTGTAGGGGTCGGCAGTTCAATCCTGCCCGTGCCTACCAAAACTCTCTTCTCCGGTCCCCCCAAAACCAAAGTCGAGCGTGGGTTGTAATGAATCAGGTTGCTGATGTCTCGATCACTCTACCTGATGGCAAGGTCGTCGCGCATCCGAAGGGGACGACCATTCAGCAGGTCGCCGCGAGCATCGGCGAGCGTCTCGGCCAGGACGCCATCGCCGGCCGCCTCGGCGGACCCAAGTCCAAGCTGGTCGACGTGCACACGCCGATCACCGAAGACACTCCCTTGAGTATCGTCACCGTCCGCTCCGAGCCGGGGCTGGAGGTCCTGCGCCACTCCTGCTCCCACCTGATGGCGAGCGCCGTGCAGAAACTCTACCCCGGCACCCAGGTCACCTTTGGCCCGGCGGTGGAGAACGGCTTCTACTACGACTTCTTCCGCGAGGCGGGCCCGTTCACCCCGGACGACCTCGACAAGATCGCAGCGGAGATGAAGACCATCATCACCGAGAAGAGCGAGTTCCAACGCGAGACCATCAGCCGCGACGAGGCGCGCGCCCTATTCGACGAGATGGGTGAGCGCTTCAAGCTCGAGCACGTCGACCGCATCGACGCCGACGCAGAGCTCACCCTCTACCGTCACGGCGACTGGGTCGACCTGTGCGAGGGACCCCACGTGCGCTCGACGAAGTATCTCAAGTACTTCGAGCTCACCCACGTGGCGGGCGCCTATTGGCTCGGCGACGAGTGCAACCCGATGCTCACCCGCATCTACGGCACCTGCTTCTGGGACAAGAAGGCGCTCAAGAAGCACCTGGCGGACGTCGAGGAGGCTAGGAAGCGCGACCACCGCAAGCTCGGCACCGAGCTCGACCTCTTCTCCTTTCATCACTACGCGCCGGCGATGCCCTTCTTCCACCCGAAGGGCACCATCATCTACAACCAACTCGTCGACTTCATCCGCAACTACTACCGCGCCGTCGGCTTCAGTGAGGTGCTCACCCCGCAGGTGGTCGACGCCGAGCTGTTCAAGGCCTCTGGGCACTACGCCAACTACAAAGACAACATGTTCTTCGTGCAGGTCGACGAGCGCGAATACGGCGTCAAGCCGATGAACTGCCCGGGGCACACCCTGATCTACTCGTCGCGCAAACGCTCCTACCGCGACCTGCCGATCCGTTACGGCGACTTCGGTCGCGTGCACCGCTACGAACGCTCCGGCGTCACCGCCGGTCTCACCCGGGTGCGGACCTTCTCCATCGACGACGGCCACATTTTCTGTCGCGAGGATCAGGTCACCGAGGAGATCGCTCAGCAGATCGCCGTGATCCACGACGTCTATAGCCACTTCGGCTTTGAGACCCGGTTCGGCTTCTCCACCCGACCGGAGGGCTCCATCGGACGCGAAGAGGGCCTCAGCGATGCCGAGCGCGACGAGTGGAACGTGCTGTGGGGCAAGGCGGAGTCGGCCCTCAAAGCCGCCCTCGATGCCGAGCAGGGCGACTACGAGACCTACGAAGGGGAGGGCGCCTTCTACGGCCCGAAGATCGACTTCGAGGTGCGCGATGCCCTGTCGCGTTGGCACCAGCTCGCCACCATCCAGCTCGACTTTTCGATGCCGCGCAAGTTCGATCTCAAGTACACCAGCGAGGCCAACACCGTCGAGCGCCCGGTGATGGTGCACCGCGCGGTGCTCGGATCGGTGGAGCGTTTCCTCGGCATTCTCATCGAGCACTACGGCGGTGATTTTCCGCTGTGGCTCGCGCCGGTCCAGGTGCGGGTGTTGACCATTACCAACGATGATGAGCTCGAGGCCTACGGCCAGGAGGTCTGCGAGAAGCTCCACGCCCAGGGCATTCGGGTCGCCTTTGACAACCGCAACGAGAAGCTCGGGTACAAGATCCGGGAGGCGGAGCTGCAGAAAATCCCCTTTGTGGCGGTGATCGGCGCCAAGGAGCGCGACGCCGGGGCGGTCGCCCTGCGACGGCGAAGAGGCGAGGATCTAGGGCAGTTACCGCTTGACCGCGCGCTTTCGCTCGTGTTAGATGCCGCGGCCGTTCCAGAGCCAGGGGAAGCTCTGTTGCGGCGCGTGAAGAGAAAATTCAATTTGTAAACGGGGATTTTATGTCCCCCGAAGGAGGCGATTATAAGACGGGGTAGACGAGGGCCAAGACGGAGCACCACACCTAGCCTGCGAGTCAACAGGAGAATCCGCGCCAAAGAGGTGCGGGTGATCGACTCAGAGGGACGACAGATCGGGATCATGCCCCCTGAGTTGGCGTTGCAAAAGGCTGGAGACGCATCGTTGGATCTGGTTGAGGTTTCGCCGGAGGCGAATCCACCGGTTTGTCGGATCATGGACTTTGGGAAGTACAAGTACTCCCAGAAGAAAAAGACATCCGAAGCCAAGAAGAAACAGACCAGCAGCACGATCAAAGAAGTGAAGTTCCGGCCCAAAATCGAAGCTCACGACTACAACTTCAAGATCGACCGGATCAAACGATTCCTCATCGAAGGCCACAAGGCCAAGGTGACGATGATGTTCCGCGGTCGCGAGATCACCCACCAGGATCGAGCTCGCGATATCATGAAGCGCATCGCTGAGGACGTGAAGGAAGCAGGCTCGGTGGAGAGCATTCCAAAGCTCGAGGGGCGCAACATGATCATGGTGGTCGCACCGGGCACGAAGCAATCGAACCCCTAGACTTAATCGCCTAAGGTCGCTGGCTGGACGTAGCACGTTTCAGCAGCGGCTCGGGAGTGATGGATATGGCCAGGCAAAAACTGAAAACCAGACGGGCCGCCGCCAAGCGCTACCGGGTCACCGGCTCGGGCCGGGTCAAGGTCGGTCGCAAGGGCAAGCGGCACATCTTTACCAACAAGTCGCGCAAGCGAAAGCGCGGCCTCGTCGGCATGAAGTTCCTCACCGGTGGTGACGAAGTGAAAGCCCTGAGCCTGTTGCCGTACGCGTGAGACCCACGAAGGAGTGAGCCATGTCACGAGTTAAAGGTGGTCCCAAGACGCGTTGGCGTCGCAAGCGGATCCTGAAGCAGGCCAAGGGCTATTTCGGCGCGCGGCGTAAGCTGTACGCGGTGGCCAAGGAAACGGTCGATCGGGCGCTGGCCTTCGCCTTTGTCGGGCGAAAGCAGAAGAAGCGGCAGTACCGGCGTCTCTGGATCACGCGTATCAACGCAGCGGTCCGGCCACACGGGATGTCCTACAGTCGTCTGATCGATGGTCTGAACAAGGCGGGCGTAGAGCTCGACCGACGGGTGCTCGCGGATCTCGCGATCCACGATCCCTCGGCCTTTGAGGCAGTCACCCAGGTAGCCAAACAGGCCGCCGGCTGACCAACGACCGTAGGCGCGTACGCGCCAAAAAAACCGACCCACAGGATTTAGCAGGTGGACGACCTCAAGCGTATTGAGCGCTCGGCCATTCAGCGGATCAAACGGGCGAAGAGCCTCGACGCTGTCGCCCAGATCCGTGCCGAGATTCTCGGCAAGAAGGGCAAGCTCGGCCTCGCCCTGCGCTCCCTGGGCCAGCTCCCGGCGGAGGAGCGACCCGCGGCAGGGCAGAAGATCAACCAAACCAAGGCCAAGCTCGAGGAGGCCCTCGGCGAGGCGGTCGCCCGCATCGAGAGCAAAAGCATCGAGGAGGAGCTGGCCGGCGGTACGGTCGACGTCACCCTGCCGGGCCGGCGTCAGCTCGCCGGCGCGGCCCATCCCCTGCGTTTGGTCGAGGCGGAGATCGTGCGTTCGCTCTCGGCCCTCGGCTTCGTGGTGGCGGACGGCCCTCACGTGGAGTCCGACTGGTACAACTTCGAAGCCCTGAACATGCCGGAGGACCACCCGGCCCGCGACATGCAGGACACCTTCTTCTGCGCCGAGCGGGTGGTGCTGCGCACCCACACCTCGAACGTGCAGATCCGCACCATGGTCAAACAGGAGCCGCCGGTGCGGATCCTGTCATTGGGCATGGTCTTCCGCCACGACGAGGTCGACGCCTCCCACTCGCCGGTCTTCTCGCAGGTGGAGGGCCTGTGGGTCGACGAACGGGTTACCTTCGCTGACCTCAAGGGCGTGCTGCACAAGTTGATCAACGACCTGTTCGGGCCGGAGGTCGAGCTGCGCTTTCGGCCTAGCTTCTTTCCGTTCACCGAGCCGTCGGCCG
>JAUUZB010000331.1 GCA_030590185.1 Deltaproteobacteria bacterium | reverse complement strand
TATGAAGGTAGGGACCAGCGCCCGGGAAGCAAGCCCCCGGGGTTGGCGGGGCTTGCGCTCCGGTACGGGGAGCCCATTTTAGGACCGAACGCGAGTTGAGATGATGAGGAGCACCGACCTCTATGCCGCCCTCGGGGTGGCCCCGTCCGCCAGTCAGGACGAGATCCGCAAGACCTACAAGCGGCTGGCCCGCCAGTATCACCCGGACCTCAACCCCGCCGACGCCGAGTCCGAGGAGCGCTTCAAGGAGATCAGCGTGGCCTTTGACGTCCTGTCGGACCCGGACAAGCGCAAGCTGTACGACGAGTTCGGTGAGGAGGCGATCCGAATCGGCTTCGACGCGCAGCGGGCCCGGGCCCACCGCGACTGGCAGACCTGGGGCTCCGCCGGCCAGCGCCACGCCCGTGGTGTCAGCGGCGGCGTCGGTCTCGAGGATCTATTCGGCAGCGTCTTCCGAAGGAGCGGCGGCCGGGTACAGCAGGGCCCGCGCCGGGGCAGCGACCTCGAGGCGCGCATGACGATCAGCCTTCGCGAGGCGGTCCTTGGCACCCAGCGGCAGATGACCTTCGAACGGCCGGAGCCCTTCGAGGCCCTGGGTGGACCGAGCCCGGCGAGCCGTCCGTTGCAGCTCGAGGTCAAGATCCCCGCCGGGATTGAGGACGGCCAGAGGATCCGGCTCGCGGGTCAGGGTCGACCCGGGAGTGCCGGGGGACCGGCCGGGGATCTCCTGATCCAGATCGACGTCGCTCCCCATCCGCTGGTGCGGCGTGAGGGCCGCGACCTACACCTGGATCTACCGGTCACGGTGAGTGAAGCGATGCTCGGGGCGAAGATCGAGGTTCCTACCTTTGACGGCACGGTGACCCTAACCATCCCGGCCGGCTCCCAGGGAGGCAGTCGGCTGCGCCTGCGCGCCAAGGGCATGCCGGCCACCAAGGGCAAGGTCGCGGGGGACCTATACGTCAGGTTGGCGATCAGGGTGCCCGATCCAGCAGCCGACCCGGACGCCGCCAAGGAAGCGGCAACCAAGCTCGACGCAGCATATCGTGGTGACGTGCGTGGGGGGCTCGTTCTATAAGAGACCCGATGCACCCGACCACGATCACCGAGCTGCGGGCCACACCGCTCAGCTTGCCCCTCACCGAGCCCTTCGCCATCTCGACCGGCACCCAGGAGCGGGCCGAGAACGTCTTGGTGCGCGTCACCCTGTCGGATGGCACCACCGGACTCGGCGAGGCCGCGCCGACCAGATCTCTTCCCTCCTCACACGTCAGCGGCGAGACCATCGAGCGCACCCTCGCCACGGTGGCGCGCGCCGCGGATTCGATCGTGGGTCAGAGCTGTCGCGCCTGGCGGCGACTCGCCCTCGAGCTACGCGAAGCCCACGGCGATGAACCGGCGGCCTGTTGCGCCATCGAGGTCGCGGTCCTCGACGCCTTGCTGCGTCACGTTGGTCTGCCGATGGGATCCTTTTTTGGCGGTCACGGCACGGAGCTGGTAACCGACATGACGATCACCGCCGGCGACGCCGAGCACGCCGCAGCCTCGGCCCGCGACATCCTGGCGCGCGGCATCAACTCCATCAAGGTCAAGATCGCAGCCGGCTCGGTGGCCGACGACCTCGAGCGTCTCGTCGCCATCCACGCCGCCGCGCCCGCGGCGCGAATCACCGTCGATGCCAACGGGGCCTACAGCCTGTTGCAGGCCCGGAGCTTCTTGGCCGGCCTCGAAGAGCGCGGCATCGACCTGGCCCTGTTCGAGCAGCCCTTGGCGGTGGGCGACCACGACGCCTGGGTCAAGATGCGACGCACCTCCTCGGTGCCCCTGTGCGCGGATGAATCGGCGCGCTCGGCCGCCGACGTGTTGGAGATCGCCACCCTCGGCGCCGCCGACGTGATCAACGTCAAACCGATGAAGACCGGCGTGGTCGAGTCGCTGGCCATCGTGAGCGTTGCTCGGGCCGCGGGGCTCGGCCTGATGATCGGCGGCATGGTGGAGAGCATCCTGGCGATGAGCTTCTCCGCGTGCTTCGCCGCGGGGCTCGGCGGATTTGAGCTCGTTGACCTCGACACGCCGATGTTCATCACCGAACATCCCTTCGCGGGCGGCTTCGAGCAGGACGGCGAGCGCTTGAGCGTGGGTCACATCGAGGCCGGCCATGGGGTGACGATCGCGGTTGGACAGGACCCCTTCACCAACTCCTGAAACCTCGATTGCCGGTGTGATCGGAATCTCCTATGCTCCCTCCATGGGGAAACGCGCACTCCTGTTCTCTTTGCTTCTCGTCTGTTCCTGTCTCAACCTCACCGAGGTCCTGGTGCCACCCGAGGCGGAGGAGGAGCCGGCGTTCCTCGGGCGTTTCTCCGGGGTGTACGAGGGTATCAACGGCGACGAGGCCCTCCACGAACGCACGATCTTGGTGCAGCTCGGCAACAAGGTGCTGTTCAGCCCGTTTCTCCACCCACCCGGCCAGGAACCGGCACTCTCGATCTTCGCCACGATCATCGACATCGACGACTCAGGAGAGTCCTCCCAGAGCTACGGCGGGGATGGTGCCCTCGAGCAGGTCGACATCGTCATGGACATGAGGATGTTCCAGGAAGGGGTCGCCAGCTGCGATCCAGACTATTCCGTCGCGGTCCCGACCAACATGGCCGACTTCGGTGCGCTGCTCGACACCTGCACCGAGATGGCGGACTGCCACTTCCCCTGCATGATTCCGAACCAATGGGATTTCGCCGCTTCGGCCGAGGGCGAGTGCATCGAGGACGGCACCCTGTGCAAGTTCCCCCTCGACGTCAGTGGCCGCCTCTTGAGCGGCGCGGTCGATCTCTTTTTCCATGACAAGGCGCTGGTCCCACCCTCGGGGCCAGCTGACATCGAGTGCCCGGACGGCAGCACCGCCCACCGTTGCCTACGTTACCCGCGGATCTGCGATTTTGATTCCCGCTTTGCCGGGGTTTACTCGGTGGAGCTCACCCTCAATTCGGACGCCAGCACCGGTACCTCTCCCCCCGAGATCGTGACCAGCTTTGACATCGCCGTGGCGGTGGCCAACAACATGGAGGCGGTCATCCTCTTCGATGGTGCCCAGGTCTGGTTTGGCCGCCTCGATCCCGTGGACTTCACATTCGTGGCGGACAACGGCAAGACCGGGAACGACGCGGCTTGGCGCTTTCGAGGGGATACCCCCTTCACCTCGATCGTCGGCCAGCTCGCCGAGGACACCACCGGCGGCCGGGTGCTGCTCAACGAAACCATCTGGACCGTGGGCGAAGCACCCGACCAGTACGTCTACTATCTCACCGGCTCGCGCCTGTCCGGGGTAGAGCCGGGTGTCACCTGCGACCTCCTCGGCCTGTGCCGGCCCCAGCCGCAACCCTGCCCGCTCGCCTTCGATCAGAGCACCTGGCCCATGGCGATCCTGAACGCGGTCCGCACGAACGATGGCTGTCTCACCTCGATGTGTCACCTCAGCGTCCCGGAGGAGAAGCTCTGCCCCAACCCAGTTTTGGCGTGCACCCCCGACGCCTTTGAGGACTGGGAGGTTCGCTACGAGACCCTCTCGGTGGAGATGGTCTGCCCCGGCGGCGATCCCTGCGGCGATGGTGACAAGTGTCTCGAAATCCGCTGCCTCGAACCGGACGAGACCGCCACCTCCGAAAATTGGCTGATGGTGAGCAATGCCTGCTCGGCGAACCCGACGGCGGTCGCCCTTTCGTTTGCTGACTCGGGCTACGTGCAGGTCGACTGCGGGCAGGCGACCGTTGCCTGTGAGACGAGGATGCCGGAGTGCCCGCTCGGCCCGAGCGACACGATTCAAACAGAGATCACCACCCACATCGATTCGAACGGCTGCGTCACGTACGGCTGCTCGCAGTACCTCTATCTAAAACCGGGCGGGGACGAATGTTCGGACGCCTCCATTCCCTCTTGCGGCGCTGGCGATGTGCCGTGGCCGCAGGTGCGCTACGTCGAGAATGACAACGACTGCATCGAATACGTCTGCAAGCCGAGCTGCGTGGCCACCTGTGGAGAGTTCGGCTGCGAGACCTGCGCGGATCCGGTCGTGCCCCTGACGCCCGACTGCGGCGACTTTCCGGTTCGGGTCGATACTGACTGCGGGTTCTGCCTGTCGCTGTCGTGCGCAACGCCGACGTGCGAGATGGTGCCAGTCGTGTGCCCCATGGGCTACGAATACCCCCCGAACAACATGAATACCTGGTTCGACTCCGACGGCTGCATCCAGCTCGACTGCGGCCAGAAATACGACCTGATCTCCCTGTGCACGGCCCCCCCGGCGGTGGACGACCTCCCCACCTGCGGCGTCGATGAGGTGGCGATCCCCCAGGGCCGGCCTGGGGTTGGCTGTGTCGAATACGCCTGTCGGCCGAGTTGCGAGAGTACCTGCGATCCCGCCTGTACGTGCACCGACCCGGTGTTCGCGGACGCCGACTGCCTGAACGACGGCAATGAGATCCACACGAACGTGGACGGCTGCGGGTGTGTCACCCTGTCCTGCATCATACCCTGAGGTCGAGCCGAGGTGTGGCGCAATCTCAAACTCCACGAGGCCTTCATCCGCAGCGCCCTCGCCGGCGAGCTCGGTGAGGTCCCCTGGGCTGAGCTGCGCGACTTTCACGAGCAACAGCTGCGCTTCATGCAGCACGAGCGCCTGATCCACCTGATCGTCATATTGTTCGTGGCGACCTTCTTCCTGCTCACCACCGGCTTCGTGATGCTCCACACCTCCTGGGCGGGCGCCGCCCTAGCCGGGCTGTTGCTGATCCTCCTGTCGGCCTATCTCGTCCACTACTTCCGCCTCGAGAACGGCGTGCAGCGCTGGTATGTCCTGAGCAACCGGCTCACGGAGAAGCTCGGTCGCGTCGGCGCGGACTATGAAGGCGGCACCACCCGGATCTTTGGTCAGTCGGAGCCGCTGGCCGAGAAGTAATCGCGGGTCTCGCGCACCAACACCGGGGTCAACAGGAGCAGCGCTACCAAGTTAGGCAACGCCATCAATCCATTGAATATATCAGCCAACCCCCAAACCAGCTCCAGTTTCAACACCGCGCCCACCCCCACAAAGAGAATGAACAGGACGCGATAGGGCTTCACCGCCACGTCGCCGAACAGGTACTCGACCGATTTCTCGCCGTAATAGCTCCAGCCGAGGATCGTCGAGTAAGCAAACAGGATCAGCCCCACCGCCACGATGTAGTGGCCCCAGTTGCCGGGCAGGCCGGTCTGGAACGCCATGGAGGTCAGCTCGGCGCCGTTGGCGCCGTTGTTCCAGGTGCCGGTGACGATCAACACCAGGCCGGTCATGCTGCAGACCACGATGGTGTCGATGAAGGTCTGGGTCATGGAGACCAACGCCTGGGTGACGGGATGTCGGGTTTGGGCGGCGGCCGCGGCGATGGGCGCCGAGCCGAGGCCGGACTCGTTTGAGAATACCCCGCGAGCGACCCCCATGCGGATGGTCTGCATCACCGCCGCGCCGAGGAAGCCCCCGGAGGCGGCGGTGGGGTTAAAGGCGCTGTCGATGATGAGGGCGATGGCGGCCGGGATGCGATCCGCCGCGAGGATCAGGATCGCCAGGGCGCCGAGGAAATAGAAGGCGATCATCACCGGCACGAGCACCGAGGTCACCCGGCCGATGCTCTTGATGCCGCCGATGAGCACCACCGCCGAGGCCACCATCAAGATCAGGCCGGTG
>JAUUZB010000350.1 GCA_030590185.1 Deltaproteobacteria bacterium | reverse complement strand
TTCGTGCTCACCTTCCTCATCGCCATCTCCAATCGACCGGTGCCCGGCGCCATGGACGACCTCGCCGGCATCGGGATCTTGATGGGGCTCGGCGAGGTGCTCGCCGCGGACAACCCGCTGACTACCACCGAGGTCGTGATCCTGGCCACCGGCGCCGAGGAGGCAGGGCTTCGTGGCGCCGACCAATGGGCCCGCGCCCATCGCGAAGAGATCGCCGCGCTGCCCACCTACGCCCTGGTCATCGACGGCGTGTACGACGAAAAGCTGTTGCGCGTCATCAGCCGTGAGCTGCTCCCCCTCGTCCGGCACGACCGGGGCGTGGTCGAGCTCGCGACCCGAGTCGCCGCTGAGCGGGGTCGTGACATGAAGGTTTGCATGGTACCCCTCGGCGCCTCCGACGCCACCGCCTTTGCCCGGGCCGGCATCAAGTCAACTCTACTAATGTGTCAAGACACCTCGCGGCTGGTGCCGAACTACCTCACCCGCAACGACACCCTGGAGTTCGTCCAGCCGCGATCCCTCACCGTCATCCTGCAGGTGATCAAGGATATGTTGGTGGCGTTCGACCGGGGCGAGGGTCAGGCGAAGGTGTGAACGTCGCGGGGCGCAGGCCCCGTCCCCGCTACCTGATCGTTTCGGAGATCTCGTCGAGTGTGGCGAGCGCTGCCTCGAGTTCACGCTTGGAGCCATAGGCGCGGCGCGCCGCCGGCCTGACCAGGTCGAAGCCGGCGTACAGCGGTGGCGTCTCCAGCAAGGCGTTCAACAACTCCCGCCGCATGCGTTCGTCGCCGTAGTCCTGTTGTTCGTCGAGCGGCGCGGTCCGCCAGGCCTCGATGGCCGGGTCTTCGGCCAGGGCCCGCGCCTGGGTTTGGACCGCGCAGACCTGGGCGTGGCCGTGGCGGAAGAGATCGAACAGGCTCCACCGGCTGAGCAGCTCGGCGGCGGCGGCGACGTGGGACTCGCTCAGCGTGGCCGGCAGCGGCTCGCTCGGCGAGAGCAAGGCCTCGATGCCGAGGGAGACCGTATCGCGCACGCGGGTCGCCACCCGGGTGGCGTGACGAACGTCCCGGGGGCTATCGCCGTAGGCGATGATGGCGTGGTTGATCAGGTACTGGAGACTCTCTTCTAGATGGGCGATCAGGTCGTCGTCCGAGAGCCGCTCCAACGCTCCACTGAGCAGGGAGGAGATCGACATGGGCTGGGCATAGGCCGCCGGCAGCCGCCCAGCACCATCGACGGGCGGCACCTCGAATGGCTCACGGTCGCCCGCGGCGGGCGCCGAGAAAATCCTGAGCGCCACATCCCGGCCGGGAAATCCCAGGCTCTCCACCCGGGCGGTTCGAAACTGATGAGCTTGCTCCTCCAGAAGGCTCGGCGTCTCCCAGCGAGCGGCGGTCACCAGCCGAAAGGCAGTCTCCAGATCGTGGGCGTACAGGCTCAGCACGAGGTGCACCGGCGGCACCTCGCGCTCGATGTTGGGCCGCGCCTGGATGAGAAAATAGGTGTCGGGGGTGGTCTTGCGCAGGACCCCACGCGGGGGGTCGGGCAGATCTTCATCCGCCGCGTCGAGTACCTCGAGGGACTGGCTGAGATACCAGACCTGCAGCTCCTCATCGAGATTCAAGAAGGCATCCGCCAGGGCCAGCGGCCCGTCGGCGGCAAAGGGCGCGATCCAAGCGTCGATATCCTCGGCGCTGAGCCGGTCGCCTTCCCAACAGTCGAGATCGATGAACGTCCGTAGCTGGTCCGTGGAACAGTGCCGCAGGATCGGCGTGGCTTCCTCGACCCCCAGCTCCTTGACGATGAAATAGGCCTCGAGCGGCTCGAGGGCGCCCACCCGTTCGGGAAGGTCGGCCGCGGTGAGCAGCTCCTGACCCCGAGTGGCCAAGGCGCGGGAGAGATCCGCGCCGAACCGCGACGTCGTGGCGAGGCGCGAGTCGGTCATATCCTGAGCCGGGCCGCCAGGCTCACGCCAGGACGGCCTCCTGGGAATCCCCGTCGCCCGATTCATCTTCAGCGTCGCCGTCGGGCGCCTTTGCGTCCTTGGGCTCGGCGTCATCCGTGCCGCTGGCTTTTTGTTCGCTCGACGGGGCCTCGGGCTCAGTTACGGCGTCGGTTGGGGTGTCGGTGTCGGCAGCGGTAGCGGCATCGGTAGCGGTGTCCGTGCCGATGTCGGTATCGGTAGCGGTGTCCGTGCCGATGTCGGTATCGGCTCCGGTGGCCGCCTCGGCCGAGGTCTCGGTGTTGGTCCCGGTAGCGGTAGCGGTAGCGGCCTCAGTCGCCGCCTCGGCCGCGGCTTCGGTATCGGTATCCGCCCCGGTCGTGGCGTCGGTCTTTGCGTCGGTGTCAGCGGCCGCAGCTCGATTGGCCTCGCCGCCCCGCTTCCTGTCCTTCTTCTTGCGCGCCAGCGCCTCGAAGTCCGGCAGCTCCTCGGGCGCTGGGATCGCTGGGACCTCGCCCTTGAGCACCGCGATCTCGGTGACCGCCTCGTAGTACTGCCTGCCGAGGTGCTTGACCCGCTCCTCGAGGGACTCACGTTTGCCGGCGTTGATGATATCGATGCGCCGGTAATCCTCCACGCGCCGGCGCAGCCGCTTGAGATCGGCGCGGTCGCCGCGGGTCTCGTCCCGCAATTCCTTGAGCTCGTTCTTGAGCTTGAGGTTCGCCTCCTCGACACGAGAGGTGTCGTCGCTCGGGGCGACCCGGGGCTGCTCGATGATCCTCTCCTTGGGCTTCTCTTCCTTGGGCGCCTCTGGCTTGGCCTTGACGGGCGCCGGCACCTTCTCCTCGTCGGCAAAGGCCGGGCGGTTGGTGAGCTTCTTCTTGAAGCTCGAGCGCTGGTCGTTGAGCTCCCCGCGCAGCTTCTTGTTCTCCTCCTGGGCGGTGTGATTCTTTTTGCGCTGACCGGCCAGATCCTTCTTGAGCTTCGTGATCTCGTCGCGCTTGCCCTCGAGGCCCTTGTCCTGCTTGCGAGTCTTCTCACCGAGTTTGCGGCTCTCCCCCTTGCCCTCTTCGATGGAGCTATTGAGGTTGTCGATCTGCGTCGCCAGGGCCCGGGTGCGCGGCACCGCCCAAACGATGACGCCCGCCGCAACGACCAAGAGCGCGCCGAGCAGCCAGATCCAGGTCGACGCCGCCGCCGTGCCCTCGACCGGTGCCTGACCCACCAGGAGCGCCAGGAGCGCCCGCTCAATCATCGTGATCATCTCGACAACCTCTCTCGGCCCGCATCCGTTTGCGGGGTAGAAAAAAACGTAACTCGCGGCCCCCCTCCCGAATCCCGGGGTGGGGGACGACTGAACAGCGGCTGCTTTCGCGGCCCGGAATACCCTGCGGCTCCCGCACGTTGAAAAAGTGGGGCCCCGTGGGGATTAACTCTCGTCCTGTGCGTGGATTCACGCGTACTGAGAGTCGGCTCATGCCCGTTGCGCCACGGCCTGTCAAGCGGTGGGCAATGGGGCGGCTGGGCCACCGGTTCGTGGCTTCCCCCTCGACGGCAGGGTAAAATTGGACGCGCCATTGATGGCGTGCCCTTTGCGCGACGGATTCATAGGGCAGCCGACTTGGGGTAAACTCATGATGATGATGATCGCCCGCGCCACCCTTCTGTTGACCCTGAGCCTCGCTCTGCTCGGCGCCCCCGACTCCGCCGCCCTCGCCGGGCCCAAGCCCCTGGTCATTTCAACCATGCCCTTTGACGACCCGGCCGCCCAGGCCGCGGTCTTCAACCTGCTCAGCAAGCACCTCGCCCAGGCGCTCGGCCGGCCGGTCGAGTTCGAGGCGGGCAGATCCTACAGCGAGGTGATCGCCCGCCTGAAGTCCGGCAAAATCGACATCGCCTTCGTGGGGGCGGCCTCCTACATCGAAGCGCGGCGCAGCGGCAACGTGCGCGCCATCCTGCGCACCATCCGCCACCGCAACTCGAGCTACCACGGCATCGTGGTGGTCAAGCAGGGATCACCGATCAAAGAGCTCACCGACCTCAAGGGCAAGCGCTTCGCCTTCGTCGACCGCAGCTCCACCGCGGGGTACTTCTACCCTCGCCGCTTACTCGCCCGGGCTGGCCTCGATCCCAACCAAGACGTGGTGCCGCTGTTCGCGGGCGGACACCACAAGGTCGTGCAGATGGTGGCCGAGGGCAAGGCAGACGCCGGCGCCTGTTATGAAGGTGCCCAGGAGACCCTCCAAAATCCACAGGAGGTCGTGCCCATCGCGCGCACCGAACCGATCCTCGGCGACCCGGTCGTGGTGCGCCCGGGCCTCGGCCGCGAGCTGATCAGCCAGCTACGCTCGGCCTTGATTGAGCTAGCCCTGGTGCCTGAAGCGCGCAATTTCTTCGTCTTCTCAGAGATCGACGGCTTCGTGCCCGCCTCCGATAGGGAGTACGATCGGCTTGCCAAACAGATCCACGAGGCCGGGGGCTGATGGCCAAAAAACGCCCACCCGCGTCGCCGCCTCGGGCGTCGCCACGCCAATCACGCCCCACCGAACCGGATCCCCGGGGTGGACGCCCCAAGGCCCGAGCCCGCAAGGGCGGTCCGCGGGATAGCGATCTCTCCGGCGACGACCTCGACGATCTCATGTCCGCGCCGGAGAGCACCAGCGGCGACATCGACCTCGACGAGATCGACGCGCTCGCCGCAGAGTTCGCCGACGATGCCCCAAAAAAACGCAAGCCCAAGCCCCGGCCCAAAGCCAAGGGCAAGGCGGCGAGGCCCGAGGATCTGCCGGATGCCTTTGGATCCGCAGACCCCCCGGCGTCGCCGACCACCGATGCGAACGCCCTCGGTCCCGCCTTTGCCGACACCGGTGACTTCGAACAGGTCTCCGAGGGGGATCTCGAGGACGTCGGCTTCGACGCCACCAGCCAGGGGCCAGCGCCGACCGGCACCGATGGGCAGGCCTTCGACCCAAACGAAGCGGTCACCGGTGTAGACGGGGGCGAGCCGGGCGGTGATGCATGGGATGGCTTCGAGGACAAGTCCGGCTGGGACAGCGTCACCGGCCAGAAACTCCAAACCGGCGAGCCGGCCCGGCCCGCCCCGCCTCCGCCGGAGCCGGTCGACCCGGAGTACTCGCGGCAGGAAACCAACGTCTTTGCCAAGGGCAAGAAGGGCAAGCCGGATGAGGGCGCGCGCCTGGTCTGCATCCGAGGCGCCGACGACAGCCGGGAGTTTCCGGTCATCGCGCGCGAGTCGGGCGTCGGTCGCGACCCACAAAACGAAATCACCCTGAGCGAGGCATCGGTCTCCCGCAACCACGCCAGCATCCTGTTCGACGGCAGTAAGTACACCCTGGTGGACAACAGCTCCGGCAACGGCAGCTACGTCAACGGTGAGCGGGTCGATCGCTCCCGTATTCGCAGCGGTGACGAGGTCTGCTTCGGCAACGCGGTATTTCGCTTCCTCGAGCTCGGCGACGTCTTCAAGCCGGTCGACGCCTCGGGCGCGCCGGTGTTGCCCGGCGCCCGGCGAACCGGGACCCTCGACTTCTTTGCCGGCCGCAAGGGGATCGCGGTCGGCTCCGCCATCGTGGTGCTCGGCGCCATCGCGGT
>JAUUZB010000268.1 GCA_030590185.1 Deltaproteobacteria bacterium | reverse complement strand
TGCATCCTCGGTGAGAGCACCCCCTCGCAGCCCTGCCGCTTTCCCGCCATCTGCCTGCGCGACGACGGCGCCTGTGGCTCGGTCCGGCGCTCCGACCCCGGCGTACGCTACGACGGCGGCACCTACCCCTACGGCGCCATGGTCGATCAGTT
This sequence comes from Deltaproteobacteria bacterium, assembly GCA_030590185.1. Next base: position 6,170 of record JAUUZB010000268.1, on the reverse strand, counting down.
CGGCGATCTCTGGATCAAGGGTGGCCACAACGGCAAGCCCGCCCTCTTCCGCATCGACGTACAGCATCCGGCGGGCGAAGAAGAGGAGCACGGCGAGCACTTCATCGAGCAGATCATGAGCGTGCCCGACGGTACCTGCGGCAGCATGTACGGGCTGGTCGTCGACCTGACGGGGGACGTGTGGACCGGCGGCGCGCATTGCAACGACATCAAGCACTTCGACGGCGACACCGGAGAGTTCATCGGCGCATACGCATCGGGCGGCGACACCCTGACCCGAGGCGTCGCGGTCGATCGCGACGGCAATATCTGGGCCGCCAACTCCAACAAGAAACAAACGGACGGCACCTGGGAGGTCGGCAGCGTCAGCCAGTTCGACCCCACCGGTCGGCATCTACAAACGGTCTTCCTCGATCTCGAAGACAAAGCGGTTCGGATCACCACCGGCGTTGGCGTCGATGCCTACGGCAACATCTGGGCCATGGGCCGCGGCAGCAACATCATCATGCAGTTCAACCCGACCCACCCCGAGGACCGACGCATCATCGAGACCGAAGGCCCCATGTACACCTACAGCGACATGCTCGGCACCGGCCTGCGCACGGTCACCACCCGCCAGCGAAACGCCCGGTGGCGGACCATCATCGACTCCGAGAGCGACACCCCTGTCTGGGGGAGCATCGATTGGCTCACCCGCGAGCCCGACGGCACCACTATCGCCGTTGACGTGCGCTGCGCCGATACCCGCGACGGACTCGCCCTCGAGGGGTATATCCGCGTCCCGTACAGTCCGGCCCCGGTCCCCTGCGCCGGCCGCCGTTGGCTCGAGGTTCAGGTGCTGTTCGGCGCCATCGGCGTCAACGCCAGCCCCTCCCTCGAGGAGCTGAGCGTAACCTGGATTGCCAACATCGAGGAGGAGCTTTGATCATGCTACGCACCACTACCCTCATCGCCTCTGCCGCCCTCATCTTCACCGCGTGCTCGGACGTCGACCTACGCATCATCACAAACATAGGTGCCGAACTCGGCGTCGAAGGTGAGGTCTGCGTCTCTCCCCCCGCATCCCTTCCCGCGTCGAGCCGCGTGCTGTTCCTGGTCGACAGTTCCAACAGCATGACGATCAGCGACCCGAACCATGCGCGCTGCGACGCCCTCGCGGGCGTCATGCAGAAGTACGAGGACTACCCGAACGTGCAGTTCGCCGTCGCCCGCTGGGGTGACGGTGTCATCGCCGATACGCCAGCAGGATTCACCAACGACCCGAGCATCCTCGCGACCGCCATCGAGCGCTGCCGTGAAGAAGACTCCTATCTTGGCGGTACCAACTACAAAGGCGCCCTCGACTTCGCCCGCGATCTCATCGAGGCCGACGCCTCCGACGAGGAGCGCAACGACTACATCGTCGAGTTCATCACCGACGGCACCCCCACCGCCGACGATCTGACGCCCGCAAATTTGATGACCGAAATCTTGCTGATGGTCGACCAGGTCAAAGAGACCGCCATCCGCGAGGGAGGCTCGGGCCGCGTGGATGTGCTGTTCTTCGGCTCCGTCATCATCGTCCCCCCCGGCTTCGGGGATCTGCTGCCGGCGATGGCACGCCGCGGTGGTGGGCAGTACTTGCAGGTATTTGATCCAATGGAGGCCATCGAAGCGATGACTGTGCTCGTGGAAGTCGACACCTGGATCCGTACCTACAGCCTGCGCCAGTTCTTCGTTCATCATCGCAATACCCGGCTGACCCGCATCCCCGAGGTTTCCGAGTCCGTCGCGCTGTATGTCGACTCCGACGGCGACGGCCTGGTTGACGAGCTCGAGCTTCAGCTCGGCACCTCCCTGTACAACAGCGACACCGACGGCGACGGCGTCAGCGACTTCATCGAAAGCGTGCACCCGGCCCGCGATCCCCTGCTTGCCAACGAAATATTGGATGCCCTGCCCGGCGACGATCTCGACCCCGACTACGACGGGCTCAACAATCGCGAAGAGCGCCTGCTGGTAACGGATCCGAAGAACGGGGACACCGACGAGGACGGAATACCCGACGGCCTCGAAGTGTGGGCCGGCACCTTCCCAACGCTCATGGACGCGCAGGCCGACTACGACGACGACCTCATCGCCAACATCGACGAGATCCGCCAACAGACCAATCCCTGGATCGACGAGGGGGAGACCCTGCGCGCCGAGCACGCGTTCCGCTACCAACCCGCCGAGCTGACCAACCGTACCAACGGGATGGCCTGCTACTCCTTCTCAGTAGACAACCTCCGTCTGGTCGAGTCGGACAGCGCCAATCCCGACGAGCTGCGCCCCGGTTACAACCAAATAGACCTGTTCATCCTCGACGCCCCCGAGGACGCTCCCGAGCGCACCCACAGCGCCTGCAGTCGCAACGAAGGCATGATCTTCTTCGACGGCATGCGCGAGCCGAGTCGCTTGTCCATCGACCTTCGACGCGAGGATTTCTGTCACTACTAGAGGTGTGTGTCCTGGGCGGCCGGCGTGGGTCCCCCACTTGCGCCCACCACTCTTCGCGAGGCCTGTCTTGAGCCTGTCGAAGGGCTCGGGACTCGCTCAGGGCATACGGAGTTCTCGAGGATCTCGGCCCCACAACAACCGATTGCCCTGAGCCGGCTTGCGTGCTGAGCGCGCAAGCCGTGTCGATGGGTTCCCCTTGTCGGAACCCCCAACCCACCCTAAGTTGAGACCTCTCGCCCATATCGAGGAATAGCGAATGTCAGATCCCGTCTCGAGGGTCTCCCCGAACCAACAGGTCATCACCGCCATCGAGCAGGCTCTGCCCAACAGCGGCTCGCTGGGCGAAGTCGCCCTGCGGGAGATCGCCGAGACCAACAACGTCCCCTTCGAGACGGTGCAGACCCTCTACGGTCAGCTAGAAAGATCGCCGGCCACCGGGACCGACAGCTACCAGAACCTCAACCTCGGCCACGGCACGGGGGTCGCAATGCAACGGGTCGCAATACAGTCAGGCAAGGGCGCCATCGACAACAACCCACTGCTGTCGAGTGAGATCCTACCGCGCTTCGACCTGATCAAGGCTGAGCACGTCGAACCGGCCATGCGCTTCGCTCTCGAGCGCGCCGAAAAGGCCCTCGCCCGGCTCGAGGCAGATGCGCAGCCGACCTGGGAAGGCATCATCGAGCCACTCAACCGCCTCGGCGAAGATCTATTCTCTCCCTGGGGTATCATCGGCCACCTGATGTCGGTCAAGAACAGCGACGCCCTGCGCGACGCCCACGCGACGATGGAGCCCGAAATAACCGCCTTCGGCATGAAGCTCGGTCAGTCGCGGCCCATCTACGAGGCACTGGTCGCGCTGCGTGACGGCCCGGCCTTCAAGAACCTCGACGCCACTCAGCAGCGCATCCTCACGCGCGAGATCCAGGGCGCCCAACTCTCTGGTGTCGGCCTCGAAGGCGCGGCCCACGCCCGCTTCAAGGAGATCAAGCTGCGGCTGGCCGACGTCGGCACGCAGTTCGTCAACAACCTGCTGGACGTCACCAAGGCCTTTGGCCTCGAGCTGACGAGCCCCACCGAGGTCGAGGGTCTACCGCAAGACTACCTTGCCCAGGCCGCCAACGCGGCGCGCGAAGCCGGCCACGAAGGCGCCACCGCAAAAGAGGGCCCCTGGCGGATCACCCTGGCGGGACCGAGCTACATCGGGTTCATGAAGCACGCCAAGAACCGCGCCCTGCGCGAGAGTATCTATCGCTCCTACATGACCCGTGCGAGCTCCGGAGAAAAGGACAACTCGCCCCTCATCCGCGAGATTCTGACCCTGAAAAGAGAGCAGGCGAAGCTGTTGGGGTTCGAGAGCTACGCCGACGTCAGCCTATCGACGAAGATGGCCGAGTCCCCGACTCAGGTCGCGGAGCTGATCGAGAAGCTCCGACTCGCCGCTTTCGGCCCCGCCAAGGCCGAGCTCAAGGGACTCGTTGACTTCGCTCGCTCGAAGGGAGCCACCGAGGCGGACGGCTTCGCAAACTGGGACGTCTCCTTCTGGGCCGAGCGGGTGCGCGAAGAGAAGCTCGCCCTGGTCGAGGAGGAGATCCGACAATACCTACCCTTCGAGAAGGTCCTCGGAGGCCTCTTCGGTGTCGTCGAGCGCTTGTTCGGCGTTAGCATCACCGCGGCGGACGGCGAAACGTCGGTGTGGAACGGCGACGTTCGCTACTTCAACGTCGTCGACAAAACAGGCGAAAAGATCGCCAGCTTCTACCTCGACCCCTTCGCCCGCCCCGCCGACAAGCGTGGTGGTGCCTGGATGAATGAGGCGGTCGGTCGCAGCCGCTTGTTCGCTCCTGAGGGGCAGGATGTCCGGCTACCCACCGCGTACATCGTCTGCAACGGCACACCACCGGTGGAGGGCAAACCAGCCCTGATGACCTTCCGCGAGATGCAGACCCTCTTTCACGAGATGGGTCACGGCTTGCAGCACATGTTGACCAAGATCGATTACGACGGAGCCGCCGGCATCTCCAACGTCGAATGGGACGCGGTCGAGCTACCGAGCCAGTTCATGGAGAACTTCTGCTACCACCGCCCCACCCTCGAGCGCATTACGGGACACGCCGAGACCGGCGAGCCGATGCCCGAGGAGATGATCGGCCGGATCATCGGCGCGAGGACCTTCCTCACCGGCATGGACATGCTGCGCCAGCTCAACTTCAGCAAGACCGACATGATACTGCACACCACCTACGACCCGACCGGACCGGAGAGCCCCTTTGACGTTCAAAGGCGGATCGCCGCAGACACCAGCGTCCTACCTCCCATCGCGGAGGACAGATTCCTCAACGCCTTCTCCCACATCTTCAAGGGCGGTTATTCCGCGGGCTACTACTCTTACAAGTGGGCCGAGGTCCTCTCCGCGGACGCGTTTGCCGCCTTCGAGGAGGCAGGACTCGACGACCCCGATGCGGTGGCGCGCCTGGGCCGCCTCTTCGCCGATACCGTCCTCGCCCTCGGCGGCAGCCGCCCAGCCCTGGAGATCATCCAGGCGTTCCGCGGGCGTGTGCCGACGCTAGATGCCCTGCTGCGCCACTTGGGCTTGGCCGGCGAAACCCCGTGAGGTGAGGTTCTCGGGGCTGAGAGTGGTGCTGGCCGCTTGGGCCATGCTCGCGGTCGGCTGCGATGGCTGCTTGGAGCGGGCGGAGGTCCGACGCTGGACCACCGTCGGGGAGCGGATCGGCTCATGGCCCTTCGCAACCCTCATGGCAACCGGCGGTGGCCTCGAGGACGAAGACGGCCACAAGCTCAGCTTGCGCGCCGAGCAGTGTGGCGAGTGTCACGATGAGATCTACGAGCAGTGGGCACAGAGCACCCACGCGGGCGCCCTCTCGGATCTCCAGTTTCTTGCCGAGATCAGCAAACCCTCATCGCCAAAATGGCTCTGCCTCAACTGCCACATCCCCCTGGACCGGCAGCGACCATACCGCCTCACCGCGGCGACTCGACTCGAAGACCGGGGCCACGACCTGCGCGGGTTGGAGAAGATCGACAACCCCAGCTTCGACCGCGCCCTGCAACGGGAGGCCATCACCTGTGCGAGCTGCCACCTGGCAACCGATGACGCGGGCAACAGCGTCGTGCGCGTCGCACGTGGAGGACTCGACGCGCCGCATCCCGTACGTCCCGACCCCACCGCCCTGCGCGGTATCTGCGTGCGTTGCCACAGCCCAGGGCCGGCGAAGCTGACGCCGAGCTTCTTCTGCTGGTTCGAGACCTCCGAGGAGGTTGCGGCTGGGCCCTATGCGATGGAGCGCGACTGCGTTGACTGCCACATGCCGAGGGACCCGAGCGGTGTCCGCAGACATCACTTCCATGGCGGCGGTGTGCCCAAGAATTTCGCCGGTTACGACAGCCTCGCTGCGAACTGGCAGCCAGGCCTGTTCGTCGGACCAAATACCATCGTTGGTGGCGAGGCCAACACTCTCGAACTCGTGATCAGCATCACCAACGCGCGCGCCGGCCACCGACTGCCCACGGCAGATCCCGAGCGTTTCATTCTCATCCGCGCCGAGGCCCTCGGCGCCGAGGCCCGAGTCCTCGATGAGCATCGGCTGCGACTCGGCCAGCGGTGGGACTGGGGCGACGACAGCACAGAGCGACCGGCGAGGAGACTCGAAGACACCCGTCTCAAGCCGGGG
>JAUUZB010000161.1 GCA_030590185.1 Deltaproteobacteria bacterium | reverse complement strand
TAGCCCAACAAAATCGCTGCCCGGATCTTCGGGCGAGCCTTTGCCACCAAGCGCTCAAGCTCATCCGGCGCACAAATCCGATCTCGCTCATTGTTCTCCCGACGCATCGGGACCTCTTGGAACGCCTTCAGAGCCTCAGATTGCCCAAGAACCCGGCGCACCATCGTCTTCAACAAGGCGTAGTACCGATTGATTGTAGCTGGCTTGAATCCCCTCTCGGCCTGGAGCCAATCGAGAAACGTCGCCAGGTCCTTCGGCGTCAGGGATCGAGCTTTTCGCCTGGGTCCGAAGTGTTCGAGGATCAGCCTCGCCCGTTGCTCGTCGTGCTTCTTGCTACGCTTGAGCTTAGTCTTTGGGTGCGCCCAGTAGGCTTCCCAGAGCTGGTTGATTGTCGGGTTTGTCTCGGCACGGCCGGGGAAGAACTTGCGCTCAACAACCTCGCCCTCTCTCTTTTTGAGAATCTCTTTCGCCGTTCCAAGCGTGGTGCTCCTGGTAGACTCGAACCGTTGAACGCCGAACTGGTCCGTGAACCGGATCCAGTAGAACGGAGTCCCGGGCCGGACGTAGATGTTGGTGGGCAACTGCGTCGGCGTCCGCCGACGCCTCGGGCGCTTGGTCGAAGGCATGCGCAAATAATACAACAGGAATACACTAGCTGCACCCCTATTCTTGAATCGCCTAATTTGGTGCCGGGGAGGGGATTTGAACCCCTACGCCCTTACGGGCAGGGGATTTTAAGTCCCCAGTGTCTGCCAATTCCACCACCCCGGCGAGGACCCAGAGCGCAGCGCCACGTGCCGCCCCACCTTTATATAGGGAATGTCCCGCCCCGCAAGCAGCCCCCTCCCGCCGTCATGTACTCCCCACCAAAGACCCCATATACACCCACCATGACCCGCAGAGCCCTCTGCTCCCTCGCCGCCGCCGCCGCCCTCGCCCTACCCCTCTCCGCCTGCGACCGCTCCCTCACCCGCGCTGGGCTCATCACCGCCGACAACTTTGACCAGGTCGCCCCCACCGGTTCCACCGCGGCGGCCAAGCCCGGCGACTACTACCTGCGCAACGCCCTCGCGACCTTCATCATCCAACAGCCCTCCCGCGAGGTCGCCCTCGGGCCCTACGGCGGCACCCTCGTCGACGCGGCGCTTCGCGAGCACGGCGACACCCTCACCGATCACTTCGGCGAGCTCATCCCAACCTTCGGCCTCACCCGCACCCTCTACGTCGACGAGATGCAGCTGATCTCCGACGGCTCCAACAGCCACGACGCGGTCCTCGAAGCCCACGGCACCGACGCGGCCAACGTCTACTACAACCTCGAGGGGATCGAGCCGGGCCTCATTGGCTTCAACTACGACGACGGGCCGGACGACCAAAACCTCCTCGAGCTCGGCTTTGATCCCGACGCCTCCCTCAACCTCGACGCCACCATCCGCTACACCCTCCCCAAGGACGAAGCGCGGCTCACCATCCTCTACCTGCTCACCAACGCCGGCACCGAGACGGCGTCGATCCCCTTCGGGCTGTTCGTCGACTCCCGGGGCTCGGTGGAGGCCTTCTCCCCGGGGAACGGCTTCGCGCACAATCTCTCCAAGTCCCTCGATGAAGATGAGCTCCTCGACCTGCTCACCCTCGACGACACCATCGACCAACAAATCCTGCTCAACGATGAAATGGCGATCAGCATCATCCCCCGCCGGGTGGCCTACCCTAGCGGTGACGAAACTATCGAGAAGATCCCACCGCGGGTCATCGGGCTCGTCGTGCCGGTGCTCGGCGCCGCCATGGTCCTCGAAGCCAGCACCGCCCTCAAGGGTGCCACCGAGCACACCTTCATCCTGCAACCGGGGGAAACCGCTGAGATCGAAATCGACGTCCTGATCGCGCCCACCGCGGCCGAGGCCCTCGAACGGGGGTGGGAGCTGCTGGGCGAAAACCTCGTGGCGGTCGACGGCTGTGTCACCTTGCTCGGCGGCGGGGCCGCGGCCAACGTCCGCGTCGGCCTCACCCACGCCGAGCGCGGTACCATCGCGACCTACACCACCGGCGATGACGGATGCTTTGACGGCCACGTCCCGGCCGGGGACTATACCGCGGTCGCCGGTACCCTGTTCCGGACCCCGAGCAACGAAGAAACCTTCACCGCGCCCGGCTCGGTTCAACTGAGCCTCGCTCCCATGGCCGGGCTGCGCCTCGACATCGACATCTACGATCAACTCAACGCCACCGACCCCAGCCCCCACCCATGCCGGGTCACCCTGGTCGGGGAGCGGCAGGTAACATCTCACCCGGCCCTCGGCGATGCGCCCATCGATAACCCGGGCAACGCCGTGCACCGCGTCTACCACCTGCGCACCTGCCAGGAGACGATCGACGTCGCACCCGGACGCTACCTCGCCTACGTCACCCGCGGGCCCGAGTTCACCCGCGTCGAGCGGCTCGTCGATCTCGACGCGGCGAACGGCCCGACCGTACTGCGCGACAGCCTCCACCGGGTGGTCGACTCCGGCGGCTACGCGGCTTGCGACTTCCACGTCCACTCGATCTACTCACCCGACTCCGCGGTCCCGGCGATCGACCGCGTCATCTCCCTCGCCGCCGAAGGCATGGACTTCTGGGCGAGCACCGACCACGACGTGGTCGCTGACTTTCAACCCTATATCGACGACCTCGGCCTCGGCGATGAGCTGCTCACCGTGCCCGGGGCCGAGGTTACCACCTTCGCCCTCGGCCACTTCGGTGCCTACCCGCTCGACGTCGACGAGACCATGGTCAACGGCGGCGCCCCGGACTGGGCCCCGCGGCTCGATGGAACCCGACCCACCTTTGGCGAGCTGTTCGACGCCATCCATGAACGCGGTGCCCTGGTGCAGGTCAACCACCCGCGCGGCGGGGGCATGGGTAACTATTTCACCCGCGGCGGCCTGAGCTACGCCCCACTCACCCTGGAGCCATTCGCCAACACCGACGACCAACCGGTCGCCAACACCTACCTGCGCTACCCGGATGATGTCAGCTTCTTCTCCTTCGACTTCGACATCATCGAAGTCATGAACGGCATCAGCACCTATGTCGAGAACGGCATGGTCTACGAACGCGACGTCGAATATGTCGGCCACGACTGGATGAACCTGCTGAGCAACGGCCAGAGGATCATCGGTGTGGCGAATTCGGACACCCACACCCTGGCCAAGCCCCCCGGCAATCCACGCACCATGGTCGGCGGCCACGACAGCGGCGTTAGTGGTCTGTTCGCCTCTCTGATTTACGGCGACGCCGTCATGACCACCGGCCCGATGCTGCGGGTGCAGTTGATCGATGCCGACGGCAACACCGCCGGCCTCGGCGACACCCTCTCACCGACCGACACCCAGGTCACCCTGCGCGCCCACATCGAAACCCCGGACTGGTACCGGGTCGACACCCTGGAGGTGATCGCCAACGTCTCCTTCTCCGCCGTTCCGTACCCGGCCGTGGCCCCGGCCGCGGTGCCTCGCGTCAGCCTCGACCCGGTGCTCACCCCGCGGCCCAACGGCGGCGCCGCCTGGGTCGCGCAGGTCGACGTGCCGCTGGATCTCGACCGCTGGCCCTTCAACGGCGTCGATACCTGGATCGTGGTGCGGGTCGGCGGCACCCAAGACCACCTCTACCCGCTGATGTTCTCCGGCGGCGGAACGGTCAACACCGAGGGGGACTCGCCGGAGACCTTCTTCACCGGGCGCTGGGGGCGCCATCCCTTTGCCATGACCAACCCGATCTTCGTGGACCTGGATGGCGACGGCAAGTGGCGCTGACCGCTGCTGCCAAGCTGCCGAGCCGAGCGATTTGCCGGCGCCCCACATTAGAGTAATCTGACCGAGGCCGCGCCGCGGCCTTTCCCCCAGCCAGGAGGCCCCGACATGCAACGACCCTACCTGCCGGTGGTGCTCGCCCTGGCATTCGTCGCCCAGGGTTGCGACCCGGAGGGCTGTTTGGCGGCCGCCGAGGACGAGGCGTGCACCGTGCCCTCCCCTTGCCAAGAGCTCGCCTTCACCTGCGACGACACCGACGTTGCCATCATCCGCCTCGAGGCGACCGACGAGCGTCCGGGCGGCCTGAGCGCCCTCGGTGCGGTGCACGACTTTCTGCTCACCAACAGCCGCATCGCCGCGGTCATCGACGCCATCGACCACCCCCACTTCATCGCCCCATCGGGCGGCTCGATCCTCGACCTCACAACCCGCGGCGGCGACAACGACTCGATCAACAACATTTTCCAGGCCACCGGGCTGCTGCCCTGGGACGGGGTGCTCTATACCGCCCACGAGATCATCGAGCCGGTCGGCTCGGCCCAGTTCGCGGCGATTCAATTCCGCGGCCACCTCGACGGTCGCCCCGGGGTGCGGGTCTCCACGCGCTACGAAGTCCGGCCCTGCGAGCCCGGGGTGCGGGTCCGCACCGAGGTGGTCAACAATGAGCCGGACCCGCTGGTCTGGACCGTGGCCGACGGCGTCTTCTGGGGCGGCAAGTCCAACCTACCCTTCGCGCCCACCCCGGGCGCTGGGTTCGAGCACCCCTCATTCGGCCTCACCACCATCGACTCTGCCTTTCGCGAGACCCCGTACGTAGTCGGCACGGCCCACAGCACGCCGGCCGCCGCCTACGCCATGGTCGCTTGCAATGCCCCGGCGCTGTACGGATTCCACAGCGAGTTCGTCTCCTCGGTCGGCACCGAACGCAAGGTCGTGCAGCCGCGCGACTACGTCGTCCACGAGCGTTTCATCGCGGTGGCGAGCGGTCGAAACGTCTCGGCCGCAGCCGACATCGCCCTGGAGCTGCGCAGCCAGCTCTTTGACGAGCACTTCATCGAGATCAGCGGCCGGGTCCGCACCCCGGACGGCGACGGCCTATTCGGCCGCGAGGAGCGCGCCAGCGTCACCCTGCTGGAGGGAACCCTCGATACTCCGGAGGATGAACGCATCCCCTGGACCCAGGTCGCACCGGCCAGCGACGGCGAGTTCCGCGTGCGCGTGCCGGCCCGGCTGGCTTACCTGATCGAGGTCCAAGCCTTTGGCAAGGTCATCACCACCGAGGAGGTGGTAACCGCTGCCGGTTCGGTCGACGTCGGCGCCATCGAGATCCCCGAGGTCGGCAGCGTCACCCTCTCCGCCTCCCTCGACGGCGCGCCCACCGACGCCCAGGTTTTCTTCCACCCGACCACCTCCCTCGGCCGCGAGGCGGTGGCGGCCAAACTCCACGGCGGCTTCGTCGAGTGTGCGCCGTTGCTCGGCGCGCCCCACGGACCCTCGCCGGCCTGCAACCGCGTGCTGATCTCGGATCCCGTCACCGTGGCGGTGCCAGCCGGCACCTATGACATCTACGCCACCGCCGGTCCCTTCGTCACCCTGGCGCGCAAGACCGTGGAGGTGGGTGCCGGCCAGGCGATCAATGTGGATCTATCCCTGCAACGGCTGGGTCTCTTGAACAGCGGTTGGCTCTCGGGCGACTTCCACGTCCACGGTGCCGCGTCGGAGGACACCATGATCCCCCACACCGACCGGGTGCGGGCCTTCCTCGCCGCCGGCATCGACGTCATCGTCTCCACCGAGCACGACGTGGTCTTCGACTACGCCGAGGCGCGCGCTACCCTCAACGCCGACGAGCGCCTGGTCTTGATCACCGGCACCGAGTCGACCGGCCACATCCTGTACAAGTGGTTTCCGAACAGCACCACGCCCAAGGTCAACGGCCACTGGAACTACTGGCCCCTCGACTACGACCCAGCGGCGACCTACCGCGGCGCACCCTGGGACGAGCTCGCCGAGCCCGGACTGCTGCTCACCCGCATGGAGAGCGCCGGCTGGCCGGCGGACTACGGCGTGGCCCAGCTCAACCATCCCATCGAGGAGAGTGAGTTCGGTCGTGACCTCGGCTGGGCCAACGCCATCGAGATCGACCTCACCCTGCCCCTCGAAGAGGACGCGCCCGAGACCGCCCAGGGCATCTTCCATCGCACCCCGGCCGGCGCGCGCTACGCCAACTCCGAGTACCACGCCCAGGAGGTAATGAACGGCACCGCCAACCACAACCACCTGCCCTTCCGCGCCTTCTGGTTCTACCTGCTCAACCAGGGGGAGCTGCGCGCCGGCACCGCCAACAGCGACTCCCACAGCCTCTCCGACAGCGTGCTCGGCACACCGCGCAACCTGATCCGCACCAGCACCCAGGTGAGCGGCTTCGACATCGTGACCTTCAACCAGGACGTGCGCGCCGGCCGGATGGTCGGCACCAACGGTCCGCTGATCGAAGTGTCGACCACCGGCAGCGACGGCGTCACCCACCAACCGGAGCTCACCCCCTTCGCGCCGGCCGAGGATGCGCGTCTCAGCATTCGGGTAGTCGCGGCGCCCTGGGTGCCGGTGGAGGAGATACGGGTGGTGGTCAACGGTAAGGTGGTCTCGACGCTCAGCGACGAGCTCAGCCATCCCTACACCCCGTTCGGGTTCACCGGGGTCATCCGTTACGAAGGTGAGCTGTCCCTCGCCGACCTGCTGCCCGCGGGCAACGGCGACGCCTGGCTGATCGTGGAGGCGGGCGCGCCCCTGCCGATGGTTGGCGATCTCGATTGCAACGGCGTCCCCGACACCGGCGACAACAACGACGACGGCGTGGTCGATTGGCGCGATGTGGACCGCAATGAAGACGATGTCGTCGACGACGAGGACACCAAGGGCGGTGAGCCCGCGGCCTGCGACGACGACGTTGGGCCGCTGCACGGTCACGCACCGACCACCGACCGTAACGACCCGGCCTACCACTTCGAGGCGGTGGTCCCCGGCGGCTACCCGGCCGCCTTTACCAACCCGTTGGTGTTCGACCGGGACGGGAATGGCTTCGGGGGGCCCGGGTTATGAGCGCCCGCAGCTTCGTCGCACTCGCCGTTGGCGCCGCTGCCCTGTGGCTCAGCCCGGGACACGCGCTCGCCGACCCCTGCGCCGGCACCGATGGTCTGGCCGCCGGACCCGTGCAGGCGCCCCTACTCGATGGCCAGATGGGTATGGCCCGCCGGGCCTGCGCCTTCAACGAGGTCGGCGCCGGGGGCGGCGCTTATCTCTTGATCGACACCCCGAACTTCTACGGTCAGATCCGGCTGGCCGCCGAGCTCTGGGGCAGCTTCGCCCTGAGCGAGGACACCGAGTTGTTCGGGTTCATGGAGATCTATCGCTATCAGACGGTGATCGCCTCGGTCTGCGCCGACGTCGGCGGCAGCGGGCATCTCAGCCTCGGCGCTACGCACCGTTGCCTCACCTGGGATGATCTAGTGCTCGGCGCCACGGGTCGCGTCACCCTACCGACCGCCGTGGATCTCTACGACCACGCCTGGCCGATCGCCGTCGACCTCGGCGCCAAC
>JAUUZB010000944.1 GCA_030590185.1 Deltaproteobacteria bacterium | reverse complement strand
GCCGTGCCTTCGGCGCTCATAGGGGAATCACATTGGGCGTGTTGCCAGCCGCGAAGCGGCGACAGACAAGTCCTTCACCGCGAGCGCGTGACGCCTATTCTTGGGCAGGGATCTTCGAGTGGGCAATTGGTGCATCGGGGCGAGGTCGGATGGCAGCGGTTCTGCCCGAAGGTCACCAGCAAGTCATTGATGGGCACCCATAGATCACGCGGCAGTACCTTCATCAGGGCACGCTCGGTCTGTTCGGGCGTATTCGTCGATACCATCCCGAGCCGGTTGGAGATGCGGTGGACGTGGGTGTCGACGCAGATTGCGGGAATACCAAAGCCGAGCCCGAGCACCAGGTTGGCGGTCTTGCGTCCGACCCCCCGCATAGCCAGAAGATCGACCTCGCTTGCGGGCACCTCATCATCAAAGTCGTCGCGGATGATTCTGCCGATCTCCTTGAGCTGAGCCGCCTTGGTGTTGTAAAAACCCGCCGGGTAGATGGCGCGGGCGATCCGCCCCTCCTCGAGCTCCGCCAGGTGGTTTGGGGTCGGAGCGATCTCGAAGAGCCGCCGGCTCGCCTCGGCCGTCACCTCATCCTTGGTGCGAAGGGAGATTACGCAGGCGACCAGGAGCCGGAAGGGCGAACGCGACGTTTCCTGCTCTTCGGCCAGCGTGGTGACCCTGCATGAGCGGCGAAAATCCTCGAGTCGTCGTACCAGCTCGCGCACCCGGGTTCCGTTCCAACGTGCGGTCATCGATCGGATCCCGAATTCGAGAGCATGACAAGCGCTGCGGCGCCGGCGGCGGCGCCCAAGAGACCGGGTTCCCAGCGCAACGCTAGAAGGCCTGTCGTCCGCGCCCACTCGGTACTCAGCTGAACCAACGGCCCAATTGCCAGCGCCGCCACCGCTCCTCGGCGACTGGCCCCACGCCACCCAAGGCCCAAGACCATTACCGGCAGCAGGGCTGCTGTGAAGGTCCCCCAGCCGAGCACGCCGAGCAGGGCCACCGGACGGTTCGAGAGGAGGGCAAGGCTTGCGGCGGCGACGCCTGCGCCGAGGGTAGCGACCCGCGCCGGTCCGAGGCCCGGCGCGGGGTTTCGCCCGAGCGCCTGTGGAAGATCCCGGGTGACTGCCGCCGCGACGAGGTTGAGGAGCGAAGCTGCAGTTGACATCACAGCCGCGACCACCGCCGCCGCGGCGATGAGGATGAACACCCGCGAGCCCGTACTCGCCAACAGGGTCGGCGCGAGCTGGTCCGGGCTGTGAATCGATAGCTCGCCGCGGAGCCACAGCGCGGTTCCCCCGAGGCCGACGCCGACCCACACCGTGAGTACTGCGAGCAGAGCGCCGGTCATCACCGCCGGCAGCCAGCGCAGGCTCTCCCGGTCGCGCAGCAGCAGGAACTTCTGCAGATAGTGGGGCTGGGCGCAGGTGCCGAGGGCAAAGAGCAGGAAGAGCCCGATCGAGGCGGTCGGCCCGGGCCCACCCCATGGGTCGAGCAGCTCGGGCCGGAGCTCGGCGATGGTCGCGACCGCCTGGCGCGGTCCCCCCGCACGTGCGAGCGCGAATACGGCGAGGGCGACGGCGGCCGCCGCCATGACGACGCCCTGGGCCGCCTCAGCGAGGATGCCGGCGCGCATCCCCCCCGCGGCGGAGTACAGAACCGTGGCCGTGATCGCCGCCCCAGCTACCAGCCATCCGGGTACGTCGAGCAGCACCTCACCGGCAATGGCGGCGCCTTTGACCTGGACCGCCAGGGTGGCGATGGCGCCCACCGCCACCGCGAGCGCGGTCAAGCCCCGCGGCCATCCTTCGCCGAAGCGTGCCGCCACCAGGTCCGGCACCGTCAGACAGTCGTGGCTCCGGACGAGCGACACCACTCGCTCTCCCACAGCCCAGCATTGGAGGGCACCGGTGAGCGGTGCCGAAAAGATGATCCAGAGGCTAGCGGCGCCGACCGCGGCAAAGTAGCCGGGCCCGCCTACGAATACGAAGGCCGAAAGCCCGGCGGCGGTGCCGCCGATGCCGGCGAGCACGGGCCCGACGGTGCGCGACGCGGCGAAAAACGCTCGTGCGGATCTGGTGTTACGCCACCCCCAGAAGGCGAACGCCGCGAGAGCGGCGACGATCAGGAGCCAGAGGGTCACCGGACGTCTCGATCCGCGGGAAAGGTGAGCGCGTAGACGATCGGCACGAGCGGAGCGAGTAGGGCCATGAATACCAGCTGAAGATAAAGACCGGTCGCGCCTCCGGTTTTCATCCCCAGAAGGAACAGAAGAGCGGCGAGAAGCGCGATCAGAATCGTATACAGTGCCGCGGCCAGACGGCGGTCGGGGGCTCGCCTGCGAACCGCACCGGCGGACGCTGCGCCGATGCACGATACGGCGATGGCCGCCGCCATCCGAGGGAGGTCGAGGGCCGTGGCGGTGAGCCATCCGGCAACCAGCAGCAGGACCGAGATCTGCACGAGGCGGCGCATCGCACGATGATGGTGGCTCTGGCCTTCGCGGTCAACCGGGAGGGGCATTCCCGTTCTCGCGCTAGGTCGTCATCGATGGGGGCGGCATGTATGCCGCCCCTACCCCGCCACTCCCGCTCCGGTTGTTGGGGCGGCAAACTCCCCGCCCCCCACCTCAGCAGAATCTTGGGGTTCGGATGTTCTCTGGTTGACCTGATTGACCGGAAGGAAATCTCGGTGGTAGGGTATGCGTTCTGTAATGTAGACGCCTTTTCGGGACACGTAGCTCGTGGCGGGTAGGAGGATCAATGGCACCCAATGGACGACATGTATTCACCTCGGAGTCGGTGACCGAAGGCCATCCCGACAAGATTGCGGACCAGATTTCGGACGCTATCCTCGACGCAGTCCTGGAGGGCGACACGAATGGTCGCGTGGCCTGCGAGACCCTGGTTACTACCGGTCTCGCCTTCATCGCTGGCGAGATTACGACCGAGGTCTACGTGGATTTCCCGGCCATCGTGCGCGAGACCATCCGCGAGATCGGCTACACGCGGGCCAAGTTCGGTTTCGACTCCCAGACCGTCGGCGTGCTGTCGGCGATTCACGGGCAGTCGCCGGACATCGCGCAGGGCGTGAACGTGGGCGGCGCCGGCGATCAGGGCATGATGTTCGGGTT
>JAUUZB010000503.1 GCA_030590185.1 Deltaproteobacteria bacterium | reverse complement strand
GAGCTCCTCGCTGACCTCGATCAGCTCGGCAACTGGCCGGAGCGCATCGTCACCCAGCAGCGCAATTGGATCGGCAAGAGCGTCGGCGCTGATGTTCGTTTTGAGGTCATCGACTCCGAGCTCGCGGTCGACGTTTTTACCACCCGGGTCGACACGATCTTTGGTTGCACCTACGTGGTGCTCGCGCCGGAGCATGCGCTCACCGCGAAGATCACCACGCCTTCGCGTCGCGCCGCGGTGGAGGCCTTTGTCGACGAACAGCGGCGCACCGACAAGCTCCAGCGCACCGCCGCCGACGCACCCAAGCTGGGCGTCTTCACCGGCGCCATGGCGCGCAACCCATACACCGGCAAGGAGGTCCCGGTCTGGATCGCCAACTTCGTGCTCGCCGAGTACGGCACCGGTGCGGTGATGTCGGTACCGGCCCACGACCAACGCGACTTCGAGTTCGCGCAGAAGTACGAGCTGCCGATCGTTGCGGTGATTCACCCGACCGAGGGTGCCCTCGACGATCCACTGACCGCGGCCTTCACCGAGGATGGTGTGCTGCGCGACTCCGCTGACTTCGATGGTCTCGGCTCGGCCGAGGCACGCGAGCGGATGTCGGCGGCCGCCGAGAAGTCTGGCTTTGGTCGGGCGGCGGTGAGCTGGCACCTGCGCGATTGGGGATTTTCGCGCCAACGCTACTGGGGCACGCCCATCCCGATCGTCTACTGCGAGGATCACGGCGCGGTGACCGTGCCGATCGACGAGCTGCCGGTTCGCCTGCCCGACTTCGACACGGTGGAGCTCACCGGCGAGGGCGGTGCGCCGCTGTCGAAGCTGCCCTCCTTCTACGAGACCACCTGTCCAACCTGCGGCAAGCCGGCGCGGCGCGAGACCGACACCATGGACACCTTTGTCGACTCGGCTTGGTACTTCGCGCGCTTTTTGTCGCCCGCCTTCACCGACGGCCCCTTCGACCCGGCTCTGGCCGAGACCTGGCTGCCGGTCGACGTCTACGTAGGCGGGCCTGAGCACGCGGTGATGCACCTGCTCTACTTCCGCTTTTGGACCAAGGCGATGCGGGATCTCGGCCTGGTCAAAGTTGATGAGCCGGTCCGCCGGCTGATCACCCAGGGCATGGTCAACGCCACGGCCTACAAATGCCCGAAGCACGGCTATGTGCCGGCGGCGCAGGTGCACGACAAACCGGCGGCCGAGCAGCTCTGTCCGACCTGTGACGAGCAGCTGACCAGCGCCGTGGTCAAGATGAGCAAGTCGAAGTACAACGGCATCGATCCCATGGAGTTGATCGAGCGCTACGGTGCCGACACGGCCCGGCTCTACACGCTGTTCGCGGCGCCACCGGAGAGCGACCTCGAGTGGAACCCGGAGGGGGTCGAGGGGATCGCCCGTTTCGTGGGGCGCGTGTTCCGCGTCTCCCAGGCGCAGGCCGAGCGTGCGCGGGGGGCCGAACCCTGTACTTCGATGGCCGGGCTCTCGACCGCCGACGCCGAGGTGCGCCGCATCGTGCACCGCACCCTCGCTAAGGCGACCGAGGAGTACACCAAACGCAATCACTTCAACACGGTGATCGCCGCCATGATGGAGTTGGTGAACAAGCTCCACGATCACAAGCTGAACGTGAAGTCGGCGGACGAGCTGTCGCCGGGCGTGATCCGCGAGGCGATGATGTTGTTGGCGCAGATGCTGGCGCCACTCGCGCCCCACCTCGCCGAGGAGATCTGGGCCAGCGTCGGTGGTGAGGGGCTGGTGGCCCACTCGCGCTGGCCAGAGCCCGACCCGGAGGCGGTGGCGCTCGATACCCTAACGATCGTGGTGCAGCTCAACGGCAAGCTTCGCGGGCAGATCGAGATCGCAGCGGATGCTGCAAAGGATGACGTGCTCGCCGCGGCAAAGGCCGAGCCGAAGGTGGCGAAGCATCTGGAGGGCAAGACGATCCGTAAGGAGATCTATGTGCCCGGGCGGCTGGTGAATTTGGTGGTCGGGTAGGGCGCGGCGTGGGCTCGAGCGGTGAGGAGCGTCAGAGATCGTGAGGAGGTTCGCAGGTGCCGGGCCGTGACCCGGTCGGTCCCGGCCGCGCTCGCTGCGTTTGCCGCGCTCATGCTGGCCGGCTGCGGCTATGCCTTGGTTCAAACCAACGCCCCCTACGGCGCCGAGCGGATCCTGTTGGAGCCGTTCGTCGAGGAGGTGCCACTCGGCCTGTCGGCGGACCTCACCCGGGCGATGGCGGAGCGCTTGGCCGCGGGCGGTGTGCGTCTCACCCAGGATCGCGCCTTGGCGGTGGCGGTGCTCAGCGGAACAATCGCCAGCGCCCGTACGTCGATCAGTCCTACCAGCGCCAGCCTCGGCGGTCGGGTCAACGCCTACCGCCTGACGGTCAAGGTCACCGCCAGCTTGGTGAGCCCAGCCGATGAGAGCCTGTGGACGGGCGCGGTGACCATCGTCGAGGACTTCCTCCCCGGTGTCGCGGGGGAGGAACAAATCTTGGCCACCGAAGCGAGTCGGCGGCGGGCGTTGCGGCGACTGGCGGAATCGGCGGCGGCGGATTTGCACGCGCAGTTGGTGATGAAGAGCGCCCTGCGCTAGGCCCATCATTCCCCCTTAACGCCATCCGCCCTTGTGCTAGGGTGACGCCATGGCCGCCCGCCGCGACTTCGATAACCACCTAAAAAAGGGCAAGCTCGAGCCGATCTACGTTCTGATCAGCTCCGAGCGCCTGCTCCTCACCGAGGCGGTCGACGCCCTGCGCGGTCTCGCCTTGACCGCGGCGCCGGACTTCAACCGCGACGAGCTCAGCGCCAACGACGTCCCGCCGCAACGGGCGGTCGACGCTGCCAAGACCATGCCAATGATGGCCCAAACGCGCTGGGTGCACTACGCCGACGTCGAGAAGATGAAGGCGGATAAGGCCGCGCCGTTGCTCGCCTACCTCGATGAGCCGGCGCCTACCTCGGTGCTCTGCATCTCCGGCGCCAAGCTCGACGGTCGGACCAAACATGGCAAGCAGCTCAGCAAGAAGGCGGCGCACTTTTTGCTCGAGCCGCCGCGTCTCAATGAGCTCGACGGTTGGTTGCAGCAGCGGGCGAGCAAACGCGGCTACGAGATCGATCGTGACGCGGCCCGCCTGCTCTGTGATTTGATCGGCACCGACATCGGTGGCCTCGATCGTGCCCTCGACAAGCTCTGGTGCTACGTCGGTGGTGAGGGCAGCATCGGCCACGAGCACGTCGAAGATCTAGTAGCGCCGACCCGCGTGCACAGCATCTTCGATCTAGTCGACGCCATCGGTGATCGCGATTTGGCGTCGGCGAGCCGGTTGGTGCGTAACGCCATCGATGGCGGTGAGAACGGCCTACGGGTCCTCGCCATGATCACCCGGCAGTTTCGTCTGCTGTTGCGCACCAAGGAGCTCGGCTCGACCAATCCCCAACAGGTGGCGCGTCAGGTCGGCGTGGCGCCCTTTGTGGCCAGTTCCCTGCTCGACCAGGCTCGTTGCTATGAAGCGGACGAGCTCTGCCGGGCCCTCGACGCGGCCGCCAACGCGGACATCCGCATGAAATCGACTCGCTTGAACCACGGTGTGGTCCTGGATCGGCTGTTGATCGACGCCATGGACGCGGTCGTTTCCTGAGGAGCTGACGCCCGATGTCGAGTCCCACCGCGCGCCTCCTGAGCCTCGTCTCGGTCTCGTTGCTGTTCGGTTGCGAGGAGACTGTCGATCTCGCGCCCTTCGTGGACGGGCCGGGCACGATCGCCGTCCTCGACAGCGGCGGACCGGAGGGGGACACCGGCTGGTGGCCTTCGGTGGCCTTTGACCGCCAGGACCGACCTCATCTCGCCTTCTGCGACGCCTACCGTGGCGACCTGCTCTACGCCTACAAACAGGGCGGCAGCTGGAAGCACCAGGCGGTGGTGCGCACCGGCGCGGTGGGCAAGTACGCCAGCCTGGCGGTCGACTCGAAGGGCGTCGTCGGCATCGCCTTCTACGATCAAGACAATAAGTACCTGCGCTACGCCTGGCGATCGATCGATGCCGCGCCGGAGGGTGAAGATCTGGAGGAGGGTAGAGATCTGGAAGTCGCCAAACTGCCAAAGGGGGTCGAGGCCGGGGAGAACGGCTGGCTGACCGAGCGTATCGCTTGGGGGCTCGAGGTCGGCATGGCCGCGGAGTTACGGTTCGATGCCGCCGACGTCCCGCACATTTTTTACTACATCCCGAGTGGCCGTCTCGCCCACGCCTACAAGCCGGCCGGTGGCCCCTGGATCAAGGAGGCCGTCTCCGAAGCGGTGGGGAGCTTCACCGTGCGCATCGACCCGGTGGTGCGGCCCGACGGCATCTGGCTCTCCTTCATTCACTGGACCTTCACCGACATCATCTTGAAGTTGGCGCGGCCGAGCGCCACGCCGAACGCGGTGGCGAAGGATCCGGAGAAACCCTCTCCGAAATTCGTGATCGAAGAGGTGGCCAAAGAGAAGGGACCAGGGTGGCGCAGCCAGCTGGTCTTCCGCGATGACGAGCCCTACATCCTCTATTCCATGAGCCGAGATCCCCACCTGCGGCTCGGCTTCCGCGGTGCCGAGGGTTGGGAGTCGCGCCTGTTGATGCCCGG
>JAUUZB010000428.1 GCA_030590185.1 Deltaproteobacteria bacterium | reverse complement strand
TACACCTGGACCAAGATCGCAGAGCGCACCATGGAGGTCGATCGCGAGCTTCTCTCGTGACGGCCCGCGACGACTCTTGACTCGAGGAGATTTGGGATGGAAGGGGACAAACTCGTCATCAAGCCGGAGCACAGCCTGGTGGCGCAGAAGATTATCGACGCTAAGTGGTCCGACATTGAGAAGGCTGACAAGTACACCTTCTCGGTGGGTGGCGAGTCTGGCTCCGGCAAGACGGAGATCGCTTGGGAGCTCAAGCAGGCGTTGGACAAGAAGGGGATCAAGACCGGCATCCTCCAGATGGATGATTATTTCATCTTTCCCTCCAAGACCTGTCACCGGATGCGCATGAACAACCTCGAGCAGGTTGGGATGTTCGAGGCGCGGCTCGACTTTATTGAGTGTAATTTGCGGTCTTTTAAGCGTGGGGATCCGGACATCTATAAGCCTTTGTCGATCTATGCGGAGGATCGGTTTACCACCGAGGTGATGGAGACCACGGATCTGAACGCCATGGTCGCTGAGGGGACGTACACCACCACCCTCGATTTTGTGGATTGTCACTGTTTCATCGACCGCACCTTTGAGGACTCCAAGGCCGACCGGGAGAAGCGGGCGCGGGATGTTTTCGACGAGACGATGGTGAAGATTCTCACCCGGGAGCATGAGATTATTCGGGAGCATCGGAAGCTCGCGGAGATTATTATTCGTAAGGACCTCGGGGATATTGAGGTTGTGAAGTAGGAGCTCTCGGGGGCTCTTGCTCGGGTTTTCCTGGGGCCTCTCGTTGGCTTTTTTTTGGAGCCTCCGCAGCCGCCTTCGGCGTCTGCTGCGGGCTCCGCGAGCCCTGCGGTCTCGCTGCGCGCTTCGGGAGCCCGCTGGCGCGGTCTCCCTGCGCTCCCTTCGCAGCCGCCTGCGGCGTCTGCTGCGGGGCTTCGGGAGCCGCTGCGCGTCTCCCTTCGCGGGGGCGGGTCTGTGGTGACTCGTTTGGGCTGAGCCCGTCGTCCAAAACCCGTTCGCCCTGAGCGAGCGCAGCGAGTCGAAGGGTCGCGGTGAGCCCCTCGTCCTAAATCCGTTCGCCCTGAGCGAGCGCAGCGAGTCGAAGGGTCGCGCTGAGCCTGTCGAAGCGCTCCTCCAACTCACCACATTGCCTGCCGAGGAGATCCAGACTAGGCGCTGCCCGGTGAGCACCGCCAACAGGGATCGCACCGCCGCTGGGTGGCTCCGGGTGGGGGCGGGGCCGTTGGTTGTGATGCTCTCGGTCGTCGGGGTCGTGTCGCAAATGGCTCCACCGGAGCCGCGCCCGGCCAACGCGGTGGCCGAGGGGTTCAGCGCCGAGCGCGCCATGGTGTTCGTCGAGCGGGTGGCCTCCCAGGCCCATCCGGTTGGGTCTTCGGCCCACGACCAGGTACGCCGCGACCTGATCGAGATGCTGCGGGAGATTGGGCTCGAGCCGCAGACCCATGAGGCGGTGGTCGCGGTGCGAATGGCGGGTTGGATCCGCGGCGCCCGGGTGCAGAACATCTGGGCCCGACTGCGGGGGCGCGGCGGCGACGGGGCGCGCACCATCGTGTTGGCTGCTCACTACGACTCGGTGCCGAACTGCCCGGGCGCCGGGGACAACGGCGCGGCGGTGGGAGCGTTGCTCGAGGTCGCGCGTTCGCTGCGGGCAGGGCCTCGGCTGCGCCACGACCTGGTGTTCTTTTTCCCGGACGCCGAGGAGATCGGGCTGCTCGGGGCGAGCGCGGCGGTGCGGGACTTGGCGTGGTTGCGGGATGCTGATCTGGTCCTGAATTTCGAAGGCCGCGGCAACGGCGGTCCGGTGGCGATGTTCGAGACCTCGGCGGGCAACGCGGCGTTGATCGAGGCGTTTGGCGAGGCGGCCCCGGCGCCCTTGGCCAGCTCTTTGGTGGCGGCCCTGAGCCGGCTGTTGCCCAACGACACGGACATGACGATCTACAAGCGGGCAGGGCTCGCGGGGCTGAACTTCGCGCTGGCGGACAACCTGGAGCACTACCACAGCGCCACGGACACCGCGGCCAACCTCGACCGCGGGAGCCTGCAACATCACGGGGAGTACGGGCTGGCGCTGGCGCGGGCGTTTGGGGAGCGCGAGGCGGGGTGGGGGGCGGACCGGGACGTGGTCTATTTCGACATCCTGGGCCGGACTTTGATCCATTACTCGACGGTTACGGCGTGGGTGTTGTTGCTCGCGGCGTCTGGGTTGTTCGGTTGGGCGGTGTGGACCGGGCGGCGGCGGGGGCGGGATCCGGATCCGGAGCCGGACCGGGGGCAGTCGCGGGAACCAGAGCGGGAACGGGAGCGGGAACGGGAGCGGGAACCAGAGCAGGAATCAGAGCAGGAATCAGAGCAGGAATCAGAGCGGGAACCAGAGCGGGAACCAGAGCGGGAGCCGTGCAGAGAGCCGCCGCCGCTGCGACTGCGAATCATCTGGACAGCGGTCGCCGCGGGCCTCGGTCTCTCGACGGTGATCGTCTGCACCATAGCTGCCCAGACCGTGGCGTTGGCCGTAGCCCGGAGCTTGGACCCGACTCTCCTGTGGGCCGCGAATGATTGGTTGTTCGTCGCCTACCTGTCGTGTGCGTTCGGTGTGGCGGGTCTGATCTCCGTCTGGCGACCGGCCGGCCTGACATCGATGGAACGCCAGGCCGGGGGCCTCGTTTGGTTCTGGGTCGGTGCCGCCGTGACCACCGCGTTGGCCCCGGGCGCGAGCTATCTCTTTGTATGGCCGCTGCTGTTCGGTGCGGCGGAGATGGCGGCGAGGGTGCGCCTCCGTGACCGCCTCGGTGACCGCCTCCGTGACCGCCTCGCCCATGACCTGATCGCGGCCCTGCTGCCGGTGCCGTACGTGATCCTCCTGGCCGAGGTGGTCTACACGTTGTTCCTGATGGACGGCGGCCAGATCCCGGCCCCCGCGGTGCTCGTGGCCGCCCTCGGCTGGATACTCCTGGCGCCGACCTGGGGCGCCGTGCCAGGCCGGTGGCGTTGGGCGGTGCCCATGGCGGCCGTCGGCGTTGGAGTCTTGATCGCCGTAGGGGTGGTGTTGGGCACCAGCCATGGCCGGGACAACCCGCACCGCTCGGTGATTCACTACGGCCTCGACGCTGATCGTGGGACGGCATTTTGGCTGAGCACCCCCGGCGCCGAAGACCGTTGGCTCGCGCAGTTCTTCCGCCACGGCTATGCCGAGGGAGAGTTGCCGCAGTTCACTGTGCACGCCGAGCAGGTGATCTTTGCCGAGGCGCCAATGCTGGCGCTGGCACCGCCGGTCGTCGAAGCGACGTCAGAGCCGGGACCGCAGCCGGACACCCGGAGGGTCGCGCTGCAGCTAACCTCGCCCCGGGGCGCCGGTTGCTTCACCCTTTGGGAGGAGAGCGCCGGCGGGCCGAGCGCTGTTCTCGCGACCCGAGTCAACGGCCGGCCGGTGGAGGATCTGTTTCGATTCTCCGCCGAGACCGACGCCAAGATCACCGAGGCGATCTTTGGCGCGACCCGGTCGGCCTGGAAGATGATCTTCTGCGGGTTCGGGGCGGAGGGGGTGGAACTCGAGGTCGTGACGTCGATGGAGCCGTTGCGGCTGCGGGTGGTGGATGAGTCGTTTGGGTTGCCGGTGATCCCCGGGCAGCCGGTGCGACCGAGACCTGTTGGCTCGGTGCCGGCGATGCGCAGTGAGATGGTTTTTGTGAGTCGAGGGGTGGAGTTGTAGCAGTAGGGCGGAGCGCAGTAGTAGCATCGCAGAGCACCGCCCACATCGACCGCCCGGCGGGCTCATGGGCTTTCTGGTGTGGGTACGATCGCCCGGAGGCACTCCGGCCGCCGTTGCTTGGGCAGCGAGGGGAGGGTCGCGGTGCTGCTTCGTGGCGCGTTGTCCCAAGGCCGGCCTGAGGCCGCTCGGGCCAGGCTGCGACCGACGAAGACCGACGAAGACCGACGAAGACCGACGAAGACCGACGAAGACCGACGAAGACCGCTGAAGCGCTGGCGCGCCCCTGGCCGGGCGTGGCGCTCTGCGTCGGCCGCCCCCGCGGCACGCGACGCAGTGCGAACGCGCACATGCCAGGGGCGTGGCAGCGCGGTCAACTGGACCAACAGTCACGAGAGAGTGTGAACGGAACTCATTGATGACGGCCCCGTTCTTGCCGGCCTGCACCGCTAGCGTCCCGAAGGAACCCCACATGGGACTGTGGGAGAACCCGCGACTGACACGACGATGCCTGACCGCAAGAATCCCACATGGGACTGTGGGAGAACCCACGACTGACACGACGATGCCTGACCGCAAGAATCCCACGTTGGACTGTGGGAGAACCCACGACTGACACGACGAGGCCTGACCCCAGGAATCCCATGTGGGACTGCAGGAGAACCCACGACTGACACGACGATGCCTGACCCCAGGAATCCCACATGGGGCTGTGGAGAAACACACACCCGCCACGATGGCCCCGATACAACAACCTCATGGCAATATCCTGGATATATTCACCCACACCAAAAACTGTCAGGGGGGGCTGCTAAGAAAGGAAGCAATCAACAATCGCGAGGACCCAATGAACGACCCATCAACGGCAACTTGGATGACGGCCAACGAGCACCTCGAGGAGCTGGCAAGAACCCAAGCAGCCCTCGACTACGACGTAGGCCAATGGCTGCTCGCAGCCCACCGGCTGGGTGTCCACGCCCGACTCGGCAGGGGAAGCTTTGGCGAGTACGCCATCGCTCTATTCGGCCCGAAGCTCGGCTCCGTGAATGAACGACTACGGGTCGCCAGGGAGATCGAGGAGTTGCCCGAGACAAAGAACGCCCTGCGCGCGGGAGAGATCAATTGGTCCGTGGTGCGGGAGCTCACACGGGTGGCGGACCCGGAAACCGAAAGCGAATGGCTAGAGGTCGCCCGTGGCCGGACGTGCCGCGAGGTCGAGTCCCTGGTGTCCGGTCTCGGCAGGGGCGATCGACCAGGCGCCCGCAAGCGACGCGAGAAGGTACGGCACCTCCTACGCCTCGAGGTTACGGCCGAAACGATGGCCACCT
>JAUUZB010001103.1 GCA_030590185.1 Deltaproteobacteria bacterium | reverse complement strand
CCTGCTCTTCCTTGCCAAACGGTGTCGAGGAGTAGGCAGTGAAGGAGGCGGTAGGGGTGAGGGGATCGTACGGCGGGTCGAAATAGATCAGGTCGCCGCGCCGCGGCCGGAAGCGCTCGAATAGCTCGAAGACGTTGAGGTTGACCAACTCCACGCCCTCGAGTGCCGCCGAGACGCGGGTCAATCGCTCCACGTTGCAGATCTTGGGGTTCTTGTACTTGCCAAAGGGCACGTTGAACTTGCCCGAGCGGTTCACCCGGTACAGCCCGTTAAAGCAGGTGCGGTTCAGGAAAATAAACCGGGCCGCCCCCTCCACCGGCGAGAGGTCGGCCGGGTCCTGGGCGCGCACGGCGTAGTAGTGATCGTGGGTCGCCTCGTGGGTTCCCAGGCACTTGATCACCGCCGGTAGCTCGTCGCGGATGGCCGTGTAGGTCCCGATGAGCGAGCTGTTGATGTCCGCGAGCACGCCCCGCCGGGGTGCAAGGGCGAAGAAGACCGCGCCGCCGCCCAAGAAGGGCTCGAAGTAGCGGCCGAAGCGGTCCGGGAACCGCGCCATGATCTCCGGCACGAGCTGGGTTTTGCCCCCTGCCCATTTGAGAAAGGCTTGGGCGCGGGGAACCGGGGCGGTGTCTAGAGCTAGAGCGGTGTTCATCGAGCAACATCATAGGCTGCTCAAGATCGGCGGCAAAAAAACCGGCGCTAGGACCCCATGAACGGGTAGGTCCAATCGGTCGGCGGCAGGAGGGTCTCCTTGACCGCCCGGGGGCTGACCCAGCGCTGCAGATTCAACGGACTGCCGGCCTTGTCGTTGGTGCCCGAGGCACGCCCGCCGCCGAAGGGCTGCTGGCCGACCACCGCACCGGTGGGCTTATCATTGATATAGAAGTTGCCGGCCGCAAAGCGCAGGCGCTCCATGATCTGGACCACCGCTTGGCGGTCCCGCGCGAAGACCGCGCCGGTGAGCGCGTAGGGCGAGGTGGTGTCGCACAGGTCGACCGCCTCGGCGAGCTTGGCGTCCGGGTAGCGGTGAATGGTGACCACCGGCCCGAAGATCTCCTCCTTCATCAGCTTGAACATCGGATCTTCGGCCAGCACCACGGTCGGCTCGATGAAGTAGCCCTTGGAGTCGTCGTAGTTACCGCCCAGCCAGACCTTGCCGCCGCTGTTGTTCTTGGCAAAGTCGATGTAGCCGGTGATGTCGGCAAAGGCGTTCTTGTCGATGACCGCGCCCATGAAGTTCTCGAAGTTGGCCGGGTCGCCCATCTTGATCCGCCCGACCTCCGCCTCGAGGCGACCGGAGAGCTCCTTCCACAGGCTCTCCGGCACGTAGACGCGCGAAGAGGCGGAGCACTTTTGACCCTGGTACTCGAAGCTGCCGCGCAGGATGGCGACCGCGAGCGCCTCCACGTCGGCGGAGGCGTGGGCAAAAATGAAATCCTTGCCGCCGGTCTCGCCGACCAGCCGCGGGTAGCAGTGATAGTTGGCGATGTTCTCGCCCACCGTCTTCCACATGCGCTGGAAGGTGCCGGTGGAGCCGGTGAAGTGGATGCCGGCCAGGTCGGGGTGGGGGACGACCGTCTTGCCGATGACCGAGCCGGGGGCATGGCAGAGGTTGATCACGCCTGGCGGCATGCCGGCTTCGATCAGGATGTCCATGATCACCTGGGCCGAGAGCGCCCCGGTGGTGGCGGGCTTCCAGACAACCGTGTTGCCCATCAGCGCCGGCGCAGTGGCCAGGTTGCCGGCGATCGACGAGAAGTTGAAGGGGGAGATGGCCAGCACGAAACCATCGAGGGGCCGGTGGTCGAGGCGGTTCCAGATGCCCGGCGACGAGATGGGCTGCTCCGCCATGATGCGGCGGGCAAAGTGCACGTTGAAGCGCCAGAAGTCGATGAGCTCGCAGGCCGCGTCGATCTCTGCCTGGTGTGCGGTCTTGCTCTGGCCGAGCATGGTGGCGGCGTTGGCCCGGGCGCGGTACGGCCCCGCCAATAGATCTGCGGCGCGCAACAGGATCGCGGCGCGGTCGTCAAAGGCCATGGCGGCCCATTCCTCGCGGGCGCCCATGGCGGCCTTCACCGCGGCGTTGACCTCTGCTTCGCCGCCCTGGTGCAGCTTGGCGATCACCCGCTGGTGGTCGTGGGGCGGGGTGACGTCACGGGTGTTGCCCGGCTTGACCTCCTCGCCGTCGATCACCAGGGGCAGCTCGCGCTGCTCATCTGCGATGGTGCCGAGCGCTTCGGTGATCTCCGTCCGCTCCGGCGTGCCCGGGGCGAAGGAGAGGACCGGCTCGTTGATCGGATCTGGGGTATTGGTGACGGCATTCAGCATCGCAAACCTCCGTGGCAATTCCCGGGCGCATAACGGGGGCCCTTCGGAGAGTCAAGCGGGGGCACCTGTTGGGGTAGGGGCGGCTCCATGCCCTCCCGAAGGGGATCTCAGGCGGAACGCAGACGGATCCCCGACGGCTTGACCGCCCCGCGCACCGCGATTCGACGTGCCCGTGATCCCTCCCAGGCCAGGTCCAACCACACCGTGCGTCCGTCGAACAGATCCGGCAGGTTCTCCGCCCACTCCACGGCCTTGATCGCGTCGCTGCGGGCGAGCTGTTCCTCGATCCCCAGGGCGCGCGCCGAGTCCGGGTCGCTGAGCCGATAGAAATCGACGTGAACCAGGGCGCAGCGACTACCTTT
>JAUUZB010001118.1 GCA_030590185.1 Deltaproteobacteria bacterium | reverse complement strand
GCCCGCGCCAGCGTGGCGAGCGGGCACGCGGTGAGCTTCGCCACCTGCTACCAACACCAGGGCTCGGACCTTTTCGCCCCCGCCCGGTTTCGCCTCGCCAACGGCATGACCGTGATCTTGATGCAGGACCGACGCGCGCCGGTCTTCTCCTACCAAACCTGGTTCAGGGTAGGCAGCCGAGACGAGCATCCCCAGCGCACCGGCATGGCGCATCTGCTCGAACACCTGATGTTCAAGGGCACCGCCGAGCACCCCACCGGCGAGATGGACCGCGAGATGGAGCTGCGCGGCGCCCAGACCAACGCCGCCACCTGGGTGGACTGGACCTACTATACTGAAGCGCTCGCCTGCCGCGACGACAATCTGGCCACCGTGATCAATTACGAGGCCGACCGCATGACCCGCCTAATCATGGAGGAGGAGTCATTCACCAGCGAGCTCGAAGTGGTGAAGAACGAACGCCGGGCCGGGGTGGAGGACTCGGTGGCCGGCGCCCTGAGCGAGCGCTTGCTCGGGCTGGCCTTTAGCCGGCATCCCTACCGCTGGCCAACCCTGGGCACGATGGCGAGCCTCGAGGGGATCGGGCTCGAGGACCTGCGCGAGTTCTACCGCAGCTTCTACGCCCCCAACAATGCCGTGCTGGTGCTGGTGGGCGATCTCGACCCGGCGGAGACCCTGGCGTTGGTGGCGCGGCGCTATGGCCCCCTCGCCCGCCAACCGATCGCGCGGCCGGACCGGCCCACCGAGCCCCGGCAGACCGAGTCCCGGCAGGCGGTGATCGAGCGGGAGGTGGTGACCCCACAGATCGCCATCGGCTTCCACGCCCCGGCGCAGCTCACCGACGATCACACCGCCCTCGAGCTGTTGCACGATGCGCTGGTGGTGGGTGACAGCGGTCGACTCTACCGCCGATTGGTGACCGAGCGCGCCATGGCGTTCGAGCTCGAGGGTTACGTCTCCCCCTTTGCCGAGCCCGGGCTCTTTGAATTGTTGATCGCGGTGCGCGACAACGTCGATCCGGAGCAGGTGGTGGAGGAGGTCCAGCGGGAGCTCGACGCCCTGAGCGAGGGGCTGACCGAGCGCGAGCTCAACAAGGCGCGCAACAACCTCGAGCTCGGGTTGCTCGAGAGCCTGCGGGACGCCGAGACCTGCGCCGAATCCCTCGGTCACTACGAGACCAACTACGGCGATTTCACCCTGGCCTTCGCCGGCCGCGAGCGCCTCGATCGAATCCAGGACAAAGACCTCCTGCGCGTCGCTGCGGAGGTCTTTCGACGCGAGAACCGCAGCGTGGTGATCGCTAAGTGAGTACAAAAGGTGAGTGAGCTGGAATCCCGACGGAGCCAGAGGCCCGCCGCCCCGAAGATGAGCCGGCTAGAGGTCAACGGCACCACCGTGATCGTGGTCGAGGAGCACGGCCTGCCCGTCGTCCGCTTCCTCGTCGCCCTGCGCCACGGCGCGGGTCACGACCCCGAGGGTACCGCGGGCGCCACCCGTCTGATGCTCGAGCTGGTCCTGCGCGGCACCGAGAATCGCACCCGCCGCGAGCTCCACGAAACCCTCGAGGAGCTCGGCTCGAGCCTCTACGCGGCGGGCGGCCACGAGACCGGTCTCTGGCGCGGTGTCTGTCTCAGCCGCCACCTGGCGACCACCTTCGCCTTGGCCGACGAGGCGCTCACCCGCCCTAGCCTGGATGAGCACGAGCACCGCAAGCTGCTCGACGAGACCATGGCCGAGCTGCGCGCGGCCCGGGACGACGACGAATTGGTGGCCGAAATCTTCCTGCGCCGCGCCCTCTACCCCGGCCACCCCTTTGCCCGCTCGCCCACCGGCGAGATCCGCGACCTCCAACACATCGACAGGGAGACCCTACGCGCGCTCCACGGGCAACGGCTCGCTTGCGACGAGCTGATCGTCGGCTTTGCCGGGGACGTGACCCCCGCCCGGGCCGAGCAACTGGTGGCGAAGCTCACCGCCGGGCTACCGGCGCACTCCCATGCCGAGCTTGGGGCTCTCCCCGACCTGCCGGACCCCCCCGGCACCCGGATGCTGGTCGTCGACAAGCCGAGCCGGACCCAAACCCAGCTGCGGGTCGGCCGGCTCGCCTGCGACGGTCGCTCACCGCGGGCCCTCCCGCTGTGGCTCGGCACCGTGGCCTTTGGGGGCACCTTCACCTCCCCCTTCACCCACGAGGTGCGCGAGGTGCGCGGCTGGTCCTACGGGGCCAGCGCCGTCTTCGACCGCCGGCGGCGATATCGGGCGCCCTTTGTCATGCGCACCGCCCCCGCCCTCACCGACGCCGTCGATGGCCTGGCGTTGGAGCGCGAGCTCTTTGCCGGCCTCGCCCACGGCGAGCTCGGCCAGGAAGCGATCGAGCGGGCCCGCTCCTATCTGCTGAATCGCTATCCCATTGAGGTCGCCACCGCCGCCGACATGCTCGCCCCCGCCGTGGCCTGCGAGCTGCTCGGCCGACCCTTGTCCGATCTCGAAGGCCTGCCCGCCCAACTCGCCGCCGTCGAGGGCGACGACGTGCACGCCGCCTTCCGGGAGCTGCTGCCGCCGGAGAACATCGCCGCGGTCCTGGTGGCCTCCGCCAGCGACGCGGTGCCGCGACTCGAGGCCCGCTTCCCCGGGGCGCACATCGAAG
>JAUUZB010000297.1 GCA_030590185.1 Deltaproteobacteria bacterium | reverse complement strand
CTCGCCAAGCTCAAGCCGGTCTTCAAGGTGGGCGGCTCGGTCACCCCGGGCAACAGCTCGCCGTTGACCGATGGCGCGGCGGCTGCGGTCTTGATGTCCGACGACAAGGTCAAGGCGTACGGCGCCGAGGTCCTCGGTCGGCTGCGCGGCTATGCGGTCGTGGGCGTCGATCCCGACATCATGGGCATCGGGCCCTTACCGGCGATCAAAAAGCTCATGAAGCAGACCGGCCTGACGATCGACGACATCGGCATGTTCGAGGTCAACGAGGCCTTTGCGTCTCAGTCGGTCTACTGCAAGCGAGAGCTCGGCATCGCCGACGACAAGATCAACATCTACGGTGGCGCCATCGCGCTCGGTCACCCGCTCGGCGGGACCGGCGCCAAGCTCACCGCTACGGTGTTGCACGGCATCAAGCGCCGGGGCGACAAGTACGGCGTCGTTGCCATGTGCATCGGCGGCGGCATGGGCGCGGCGGCGTTGTTTGAGGCGGCGTAGGCCCGCGGCCTAGGCTTCGAAGTACTCTGCGGTTAGCGTGCACGCGAATGAGCGGGTGCGCTAATCGCAGGGCTTCGAGCCTCATTCCTCTCACCGGCTCCTCGGCGCTGTACCGGCAAAGAGCCCCCCCAACGCCTTTTCCAGCTCGCGAATCGTGAAGGGCTTGTCCAGCAGTCCGTGGTGCATCACGAACTCCCGTTCCCCGTCGCTGCACGCATCGATGTTGCCGCTCATGAAGAGCAGGGGCAAGGAGGAGGCTATGGTGAGTAGCTCCCGCGCCGTGTCGACGCCGTTGCGCCCAGGCATGACGACGTCGAGCAGGGCGCCGTCGATTTCGTCCAGGTGTTTCCGCAAGAGCGTAGCCGCCCGTGCGCCGTCCTCGGCGATGTGCACCCTGTGCCCAATCCGCTCGAGGTAAGCCGATACGGCGTCGCGGACGTCGCGCATGTCCTCGACCAGGAGCACACAACGTGGCACCTGCCGCAGCTCGGAGGCCGCAGGCGGTTTTTCTGTGGTCACGGGGGCACCGGCGAGGGCCTCATCCGGCGGCGGCTCAACTCTGGGAAGAGTCACCACAAAACGAGAGCCGGACCCAGGCTGGCTGAATGCCTCGATGCTTCCACCACTCTGCTTGACGATCCCGAACACGGTGGCCAACCCGAGGCCTGTCCCCCGTCCGCCCTGTTTGGTGGTGAAAAAGGGCTCAAACACGTTCCCTAGGGTTTCGTCCTCCATGCCCGCGCCGGTGTCGGTGGCCACGATGCGCACGCAATCGCCCACTCCCTCCACGGACGCGATGTCGGTCTCGAGGGTGAGGCGCCCCTCTCCGTCGATGGCGTCTCGTGCGTTTGCCGCCAAGTTCGTCACGACGCGGGATAGCTGTGTGTGGTCGACGGTGACCCAGGTGGGCTCTGACGTCAGGTGGAGATCAACCTGCACGCGGTGTCCGACCAACCGTTTGAGCACACCGTGCATGCCGCGCAAGCCTTGGTTGACGTCCACCGTGGCCTCACGGAGTACCTGCCGTCGGCTGAAAGCGAGGAGTTGTTGCGTCATTTCAGCAGCCTTGAGCGCTGCCTTCTGGACGCTCTCCAATTCCTGGGCCACCGGGCTGTCGAGATCGACGTCCAGGGCGGCCAGCTCCGCGCCGCTGATGATCGCGGTCAGCAGATTGTTGAAGTCGTGCGCGATCGCTCCCGCCATGCGCCCAACGGACTCGAGCTTGCGCGACTCGAACAGATCCCTCTGGATTTCTTCGAGCTCAGCTGTCCGCTGCTCCACGAGAGCAGCCACTCGCCGCCCCTGGGTCGTCATCTGCCGGATGAAGGCGAAGAGCAGCCCGGTCAGCAGCAGCCCGGCGACGAGGAGAGCGCCAGAGACCCACCAGGGGAGCCAGGTGGAAAAACCCTCATCCGGTGTCACGACGAGGGTCAGCAGCCGATCGCCTAGGCGGAGCGTCCGCTCAGCGTGCGGACCATCCTCGAGCGCACCAAGCAAGGAGCTGGAGATCTCTGCGATACCCTCTGCGGCCGCACCATCGCCGCCGTGGGTGGAGTGCAGGAGCTGGTTGTCCTCCTGCCCAAAGAGCGCGAAGTGGACACGCGACGATTCCGTGAGCCCCTTGGCTCCGACCAGATCGTCGACCAGGAAGACCCCCTCGACGTAGCCGCGAATCGTCCCGCGCCGCTCCTCCACGCTCGTCGGAGTCCCGTCGTAGACCGGCACGAAGACGAGGATGCCGACTCGTCCGCGGTCCGCCTGGACCAGCCAGAGCGGGTCCGAGGTGGCAACACGGCCGCTGTCGCGGGCACGCGAGATCACGTCTCTTCGACTCTTCCCCATGTCTGCGTAGCCGAAGGCACTCTCGTTTCCTGCCATGGGCTCGACATAGACGACCGGGACGTAGTGCTCTCGCACCTGTGCCTCGACGACTGTTCCGTCGTGATCTCTTTCGGTCAACCTGAAGTCTGGGTACCCTTCAGCGCGAACCTGCGCCTCCAAGGGGAGGCGTTCGGCGTGGGTGATCACGGGCGCCCATTCGACAGCCTGGATCCCGGCGTGCGCCGTGAGCTCTGGTCGCACAAAGGCGGCGAATTCGCCGCGCGAGACGTCTCCCATGGCCGTCATGAGGCTCGCCGTCCCGCGGATGTTGGCCAGGTGGGCGTCGAACCTGAGTTGGAGGGCGGCGGCCCCAGCGTCCGCGCTGGCCTCGATCTCCCTTTTGAGGTGCTCCGCACCCATGCCGCGGACGAGCCAAAAGCAGGCACACGAAAAAACGGTCCCCAGCACGACGATCGAGCCGAGCACGATCCTGGCGAATGGCTGTCCGGCTGTGGAGCGCATGGTTCGGCTCGGCATCGCTCGTTACAAAGCTGTTTGGACCCATACCGGCGCCCAACTGGCTGCTCTTCGCCTCCCGCGAGACCCTCCCGGCGGGCGATGGGAGATCATACGGACCAAATGGTGCTGCCGTAAACCCTCATTCCTGTGCCGGCCTGGAGGATGGACTGCGGGCACTCGAGGATGTCCTCGCGGTGGCGTCGAGCCTCGGCTACCGGAACACCACCAACCCCGAGGTGCTCGCTTGGGCCTTCGAACCAAAATTCCGCGAGGGGTTGCAGACCGTCGGTGCGGCGATGACCTTTGCCGACTTGCGCGCCGACACCGAACGATTCAGGGACGAAGTGATCAGGTACATCGGTGAGGATCTCAACGGCATCAAACTCGATCATCTCGCCATCGAGTACCTCGAGCAGACATCTGCCGATCAACTCGACGCCGACAACATCTTCGACGCCAAGGGTCTGCTCGAGCTCGCGGAGCAGCGAGCAGAGCAGCGGGCTCAAGCCCGGGAGCAAGAGAAGACGGCGGCGCTCGGGGCGGCCGAGCGCGCCCAGGAGCGAGCCTTGGGGGAGGGCTCCTGATGGAGATCACTGGGATCTTCGTCGGGGCTGGGGTCGCCGTTCTCGTGGTGACCTTCGGGATGGCTATCGCCATGATCCACGCGTTTTATCGCACGGTCGAGCCTGGCGAGGCGTTGGTGATCAAGATGGTCAAGCGCACCCACGTCAGCTTCTTTGGCGCGCTCGCGCTCACATGAGAAGGTAGGCGCCGATGCCGAGCGCCGCCGTAACCACAGCGAACGTGATCAGACGCCCGACATAAAACGACGGATACTCCGCCGCGAGCTCCTCCGGATCTCTCGTTGCCGTTCGCCTGCCTGCATTCGCCATGGGGTCACACCTCGCTGGGACACGTCTGTGGCCGATCGATGGTGCAGGTATCGGGCCAACTCCGGGCAAAACCGGAACAGCGCTAGGGTCGCTCAAAGGCGATGTTCTAGGGGGACGCGCGGGCGCGAGCCGGATGGTGGTCGAGTCAGGAGGTCGGGGACTGGGGCGTTTTGCCCCATGAGGCGGATTGCCCCGGCAGGCGTTCGCCCCTATAGCGGGAATCGCACGTGGATGTGGTTCTCGTGCGCTGGCCAACCCAAGGCTGCGGCGTTTGAGGCGTCGATCGGCATCCATTCTCGTACGCGTCGGCTGGGATGCAGAAGGTCGTGAGGGCGCCGTCCTGGTCGTCGCAATAGAGGCTGCACGGAACGCTGCAACTGTCGCCGTCCACGTTGGGGATGCAACTTTCTGACCCATGTCCAGATGAATCCAGGTGAGTAACCGAGACGTCGTCCCGGCTGGCGCCCCCCACGGTTAGGCGCTAATACTGCCCCCCGGCGAAGCTCGACAGATCCCCCGGCGCGACATCCGCCACGGTCCGACGCCCAGCCAGCAAAGGTGAGCAAATGGTCAGAGTGAGATTGGGTCCTTCCCCCACCGGCGACCCCCACGTCGGCACCGCGTACGTGGCGCTATTCAACTACGCCTTCGCCAAGAAAAACGGCGGCACGTTGGTCCTGCGCATAGAGGACACGGATCAAACCCGTTCGCGGCCGGAGTGGGAGGTCATGCTGATCGACGCGCTCCATTGGCTAGGCCTCACCTGGGACGAGGGCCCCGACGTTGGCGGCCCCTTCGGCCCGTACCGGCAGAGCGAGCGGCGCGCCATCTACCAAGAGCAGATCGAGAAGCTCCTGGAGCGCGGCACCGCCTACCGCTGCTTCTGCACCACCGAGCGCCTAGCCGAGCTACGCGCCCGGCGGCGGGAGGAGAAGGCGGCCTTTCAAGGCTATGACGGTCTGTGCCGTGGCCTGAGCCAGGCCGAGGTTGATGCCAAGCTCGCCGCCGGGGTCCCCCACGTGGTGCGTCTCAAGGTGCCGCGCGACGGCGAGACGATCGTGCGCGACCGGCTGCGGGGCGAGGTCTCCTTCGGCAATGATCAGATCGACGATCAGGTGTTGATGAAGTCGGACGGCATGCCGACTTACCACTTGGCCAACGTGGTGGACGACCACCTGATGGAGATTACCCACGTCATGCGCGCCGAGGAGTGGATCACCTCGACGCCCAAGCACGTTCTGCTCTACCAGGCCTTCGGCTGGGAGGAGCCGGTTTGGATCCACCTGCCGCTGCTGCGCAACTCCGACAAGTCGAAGATCTCCAAGCGCAAGAACCCGGTGTCCCTCAACTACTACCGTGAGGCCGGCTACTCCCAGGAGGCGCTGCTCAACTACCTCGGCATGATGGGCTGGACCATGCCGGAGGGGGAGGAGAAGTTCAGCCTCGAGCAGTTCATCGAGGCATTCGACGTCGACCGCATTCACCTCGGTGGGCCGGTCTTCGATCCCCAAAAACTCACCTGGCTCAACGGGCTCTACATCCGGGAGCAGGAGCCGCAGCAGATGATCGACGCGCTGCGCAGCGGGATCCTCTCGGACGAGAACCTGGCGCGGATCGCGCCTCTGGTCCACGAGCGGATCGATAAGCTCGAGGACTTCATCGCCTACGCCGGTTTCCTCTTCGTGGGTGACGTGGAGTACCCGGAGGCCGAGCAGAAGAACCTGGTCGCCAAGAAAAAGACCCCCAAGGAAACGCGCCTGGCGCTCGAGAAGGTCGTGGCGTTGATCGACGCCATGCCGGCGCTAGCCACCGAGCCCCTCGAGGCGGCGTTACGCCAGCTGTGTGACGAGCTCGAGTGGAAGCCGGGCCAGCTGTTCATGCCCGTGCGGGTAGCGGTCACCGGCCGCAAGGCAACGCCGCCCTTGTTCGAGACCATGGAGGTGCTCGGCAAGGAGCGCTGCCGGCGGCGGTTGCGCAACGCGATCGCGTTGATCAAGACGATGAAGTAGCTACCAAGAGATCCGGTCGCTCGCTCTTGCGCTGAGCCGGCAGCCTCCCGTGCCCTTCCAAGATCCGGTTCCACCGGATAGGATATTTCTGCTTCACGATGCGATGGGCAGCTTTCATAGCGTTGACGCTCGTCGGCTGCACCGTTGCCGTTGACGAGCCGCGCCCCCCCGATGGCGGAGGCCGAGGCGATTCCGGCTCGGGCGATCCGCTCACCGGCGACATGGGCGTGGGTGATCCCACCACCGGCGATTCCGCCGGCGATCCCGCCGGTGACGCACCGGCTGGCGACGAGGGCAGCGGCGAT
>JAUUZB010000826.1 GCA_030590185.1 Deltaproteobacteria bacterium | reverse complement strand
GAGCTCACCCTGGAGGCGGCGACGGAACGACACCGTCAGCTCTTCGAACGCCCCTTTGACCCGGAGAATGAGCAGCTCCTGCGCGCCTATATTGACCCCGCCGCTCCCCACAACCCGCTCAACACCATCATGCAGCGCGACGCCATCCTGCGTGACGTGCACGTGATCAAGGAGATCGCCAACGAGCTCGAGGCAGGCAGGCAGGTCTTCGTGGTGTTCGGGGTCTTCCACGTGATGATGCAGGAGCCGGCCTTGCGGGCCCTGTTGGCCGCGCGGCAGGCGCGAGCCTAGCCCGAACCTTCCTGGACCTACCCTACCCGGCACCTCCGGGCCCGAGTCGGTAGAGGCGACGGGCGTTGGCCGCGGTGAGCGCAGCGATCGACTCGGGCTCCACCCCGCGCAGCTGAGCGAGTGCGGCGACCACGTGCCGTAGGGCGGCCGGCTCCGATGGCCCCTGGCACCAGGCCGGTGGGTGATCCGGCGTGTCGCTCTCGATCAGCAGCCGGTCCGCCGGCACGATCAGCGCCGCCGCTCGACAACGCTTGGAGCTCGGGCGCGTCACCAACCCACCGAAGCTCAGGCAGAGCCCCAGGCGCAGCAGCGGCTCCACCATCTCCGCGGGGCCCGAGAAACCGTGCACGAGCCCGCCGGCGGGAAGTGGTCCCGCCGCTTCGAGGATTTCCACCAGCCGTCCGAGCCGACGCACGCAGTGGAGGATCACCGGCAGACCGCGCGACCTGGCCAGGGCGAGCTGCGCGTCCAGGGCCCGCTCCTGGAGGTCACGGGCCGGCATGCCTCGCCGCCCATCGAGACCGAGCTCACCGACGGCGACCACCGCGGGTCGCGCCAGAAGATCGGCCAAGGCCTCGAGCTGCCGATCCAGATCCTCGGCGCGCACCGCCAGGGGGTGGATACCGTAGGCCCAGCGGATGTCGACGGCGCTCGGCTGCCAGGTTGGGGTCGGTACATTCAAGGGATCCACCCCGGCGTTGACCACCACCTCGACCCCGGCCCCGGCGGCACGGGCCAACAGGCCGTCCGGGTCCTCGACCCTAGGATCATCCAGGTGGGCCATGGCGTCGACGAAGACGCTAGGCATGGATCACGTGCTGGAGCAAAAACGCCTCCATGGCGGCGTAGAAGTGCGCCAGGGTCTCCGGCTTGCGAAAGCCGTGACCTTCCCCTTCGTAGAGGTGGTATTCGCAGGGTATGCCGTTGTCGCGCAGGGCCGCGACGATGGCGTCTGATTGCGCCGGGGGCACGACGCGGTCAACGGAGCCCTGGAAGACCGCGACCGGCCGCTCGATCCGATCGGCGTGGAAGACCGGCGAGCGCTCTCGGTAGCGCTCCTCCTCCTCGGGCAGCCGGCCAACCAGGGAGTCGGTGTAGTACTGCTCGAATTTGTGAGTGTCACGGGCGAGGGCGAACAGGTCGGCCACGCCGTAGTAACACAGCCCGGCGGCGAAGACGGTCGGTTCGCGGATCAAGGTTTGCAGAACCGTGTAGCCCCCGGCGCTCCCCCCGGCGATGACCATTCGCGCCGCGTCGACCTCACCGCGGGCGGCGAGGGCACGCGCGCCGGCGACCACATCCTCGACGTCGACCACGCCCCAACCCTCGCGCAGGCTCTCCCAATAGCGCCGGCCATAGCCCGTGCTGCCGCGGTAATTGGGCCACAGCACGGCGAAGCCACGGGTGGCGAAGAATTGGCTGCGCGGATCCCAGCTGGCGCGCACCTGGTCGGTGGGGCCGCCATGAACGAAGACGATCAAGGGAGGCGCACCCTCGGCGGCGAAGTGCGCGTTGTGGGGCCGGTAGAGCAGCCCGTGAACATCCTCGCCGTTGGCGCTCGCCCAGCTGACCGCCTCACAGGTTGCCAAATCCGTGGCGGACACCGACTCGGCCGAGGCGCGCGAAATGACGCTGGCGCTGTCCGTGGCGGGCGCCAACACCACGACCCGCGGCGGGGTCGTCGGCCCGCTGGCGATGCAGGCGACGCGCCCGTCGTTCGCATGGACCGCCGGTTGCTCGAGGCTGCCGTAGTCCTCGAGGCCGGGTAGGGTACGTTCCTCGCCCGAGTCGAGGTCGACCTCGGTGAGCCGCGCGAACCCTGCCTCGTTGCGACAGCAGATGGCGCGCTGGCCATCGCCGCTCAACCCGTAGGTGCGCATCCCCTGGACCCAGGCAGGTAGACCATACTCCGCCTCCCCCCGGGTCAGCTGACGCCGCTCGCCGCTGGCCAGGTCGAGCCGCCAGAGATGCCAACGTCCGCTCTCGTCGCTGACGTAATAGACGGTCTCGCCGTCGACGCCGGGCTGCGGTTGGAAGACCGAGCTCCCTGGTCCGCCGGCGATCCTCTCCGGGGTTTGGATCCGCGGCAGCCCGTCGGCCGGCAGATCCACTAGGGCGTGATGGAGGGCCGCGCCTTCCCACGGCATCTGCGGGTGATCCCAGGCGAGGAACAGCAGGTAGCTCGGGTCGGACCCCGGGGCCCAGCGGGGTTGAAGGTAGAAATCGGCGCCCTGGTGCAGGATTTGCGGCCAGAGGCGGCCTTCGCTGTCCACCACGGCGAGGCGGTCGACCCCGCTGTCTGGATCGTGGTGGACGAAGACCACCCACCGCCCATCGTCGGAGATCGCCGGCGCCGCGGCCCGGCCAAAGGCCGGAGTGATCGGTCGCGGCTCACCCCCGCTCAGCGATTGGACCCAGAGCCGGCCGGTGCGTCGCTCGGCAAAGAACACCCGGCCGCCCTGCGCGGCGAAGTCGCCGCCGCCATAGCCGACCTCCCCGCGCACGTCGATCTCTTGGGTCAGCTCCCGCGGAGCGTCCTCCCCCGGCGCCTGCACGACCAGCACGCCGCGGTCGCCGCGGCCCTCGAGCCAAACCAGGCTGTCGGTCTCGGCGTCCCAGGCGAGATCCCGAAGGCGTTTGTCGCCGGCGAGCAGCGCTGCGGATACCGGGCTCGGCCATTCGCCGTAGGGCTTGGATTCGCGTTCCCTGGCCATCAGTCGTCGAGCCCCTGCCGGAAGCCATAGACCTCGGCGACCGGCATGGCCACCATCAGGCCGGCCCCCTGCTCGTCGAAGGAACCACAGACGTCCTCGAGAACCTCCGCCATCTCCGCGACCAGCTCATCCTCCACCACCGCGAAGATCGTGCGGTTGCTCGGGCTGCTCCCAGCGAAGGCGGTGCGCAGGCCGGCGAAGATCGGCACGTTGTGGGTGATGATCCGACCCATCCCCACCGAGTCGAGCACGGTGGCGCCGGAGACGCCGATCTCCAGAAAGGCGGTCAGCAGGTCCTCGAGAAACTCGACCTTATTGAGGAAGATCATCACCAACTTCACGATCGTCTCCCGACTCAGCCGAAGTGTTTGTCTTCGTAAGCGCGCAGGGCGGTGAGCAGTTCCTCGCCGTCACGGCTCGCAAAGAGCGCCGCTCGTAGGTCG
>JAUUZB010000968.1 GCA_030590185.1 Deltaproteobacteria bacterium | reverse complement strand
AGCGCCACGGTCACGGCGGTGCCGAGGAGCGTCGGGGGGACCGCGGACCCGCCGACCGGCATGGATACCCAGGCGAGGGCCGGCGTCACCGCCCAACCGGTGACCGCCGCCAGAGCTAGGGCAATGACGGCGAGCAGCAGCGGGTAGAGCGCCAGCCGGCGGAAAGCGGAGCGGCGTTCGGCAGCGTCGCTAATGGCGTCGGCGAGGGCGGCGAGGGCAGCGGGGAGATCCTGGGGCGTGGCCTCTTGCACGACCCGCGCGACCGTCGGCGCGACACCGGCTTCGACCAGGGCCTCGTTGATCGACGCCCCCGCACCGATGGCGCCGTTGAACACCCGGCCCGGGCCGAGGTCCGTGGCGATGGGATGACCGGCGCGGGCCAGGGCGGCCAGGTGGGCAATGCTCTGGGCGAGCTCTCGTTCTTCGTCGACCATCGGTCAGCCCCCACTACTCAGGCCAGCGAGCGCGCCGTAGATGCTGAAGGTGTAGAAACCAGCCACCACCAGGCAAGCGAGGGTCCCGGCGATCTTCCACCGCCGGGCAAGATCGTCAGCTCCGCGTCGGGCGCGGGCGATGCTATGGCCTGCCAGGGTCACCAGGGTTTGCGCGTCGCGGTAACTTGCGCCCAAGCCGTCGAGACCGCCGGCAGGTCCGAGTCGCTGGAGCAGGCCGGTCACCTCCGCCAACGGGGCCCGGTGTTCGAGCAGCGTCGCAGCGCTGAGGCAGAGCCGAGCCTGCGCAAGGTGTGCGGCGATCCCACCTCCGAGTCCTGCGAAGCGGGCGCCGCTGATCGCGACCACCACCCCGGTGATGCCGACCGTGCCCCAGATCGCCGCCGCCGCCCAGAGCACCGCGGCCGGTACGAGCGCCGCGGCCGGCGCGCTGAGCGCCGGGTGGAGGATGGGCTCGGAGCCGATGGCCGAGAGCGCCGGCATCACCGAGCCCTGGATCGCCATGCCCACCACGGCTTGCGCCGCGGCCAACAACGAGAGGTAGAGGATGACGATGCGATAGCGCCAGCTCAGATCGGAGATCGACGGCACGGTGGTGAGGCGGGCGTCAACCGCGGCGAGGGCGGTCGGCTCGACCCGGGCGGCCTCGCGCACCACCGGCTCGAAGCCGAGGTGCCCCAGGGCGCCGTCGAGATCGCCGGTGCGGGCGTCGAGGAGCGCGGCCCCCTCCGCCTCGTGGAGCATGCCGAGGCTCGCGACCGCTCGGTTCAGGGCATCGTGCAACGGCTCGCCGCGGGCGACCGCGTGGCTGGTGGTGAGCTGCAAGAAGCGCCGGCGATCCATCACCGGGCCCCCACGAGGTTGAAGATCGGGAGGAGCAGCGGGCTGACCAGGGCGGCGCCGATGGTCAGTGTCACCATGAGAATCAGCACCGGGCCCTGCATCACGGTGGAGCGCCACAGCTTCTCTTGGCGGATCTCGATCTCCCGGGCGATGACCCGGGCGGCGGCGCTGGGCCCCTCCCGTTCCATCAGCTCGGCGGCCAACCGGCGCTCCAGGGGATCGAGCCCGAGCCCTGGCGCGGTGGTCAGATCGCGGGCGCCGGTGGAACCAGCCAGGGAGAGGGCCGTGGCGTCGTCGAGGCCAGCGTCGACCGCGGCGGCGAAGGTGCGCAGGCGCGCGGCACGGCGAAGGCCACGCACACCGGGCAACCGCGCGATCCAGGGCCGCCGTTGCCAGAACCAGACCAAGCCGATCAAGAGGAGCGGGGCGCCGTAGCGCGCCCCTTCCATCACCGCCAGAACGGCCTGGGTCGCCCGGGGAAGCTGAGTGCCGAAGCTCTCGTACAGGGCGGCGAAGGTGGGCGCCACGCCGTAGGCAAACAGGCAGAGCAGGGAGAGGCCGGCGACCAGCGCGACGAGGGAGTAGCGGAAGGCTGCCGCGGCGGCGGCGACCGCCTGGGCCTCGAGCTCCAGCCCCCGGCCAGCCTCTTCGAGCACCTCCGGCCCGGCACGCTCGCCCTGCACCAGTAGTTGCAGCAGCGGATCCGCCGGGTCGGCTGGGCTCGCCTGACCGTTCGCGAGGACCGTCCCGTAGGCGCGCAACAGGCGTTGGGCGCGGCCGGGGGGGGCCAGGTCGGCGACGTGGCTCAGGGCCTTTTGGGTCGACCACCCGAAGCGGCGCAGGGCCGCGACGTGGCGGGCGATCAAAGCGCGCTCGGTGAGGCCGGTGGTGAGGACCTCGCTCATTCGAGCTCGTCCTGGATGCGGTAGGTCAGGGTGGCGCCGTCCAACTCGAAGCGCGAGGGCTGACCGTCACCGTCGAGGTCGCCGGCGGCAATGGCGACGAAGCTGTCGTCGCGCAGCTGGACCTCGTAGCGGTACCAGACCGGGCCATCGATCCGAAAACCCAGCTGCGACCAACCCGCGGCGCGGTCGTCGAAGGCAGCCTGATGGCCAGCGGGGACGGCGGGCGCCGACGGCGCGCAGGCGACGTAGGTGCCGTGGTCCCGGAAATGGCTGAGCTGCGCATGGGCGATCGCTTCGAGCACCTCCCGCGCCTCGGCGGCCCGTGTCCGGTGCAGGAATCCAACGAAGCCGGGCGCCGCCAGGGCCGCCAGGGTGCCGATGGCGATCAACACCACGGCGATCTCGAGCAACGTGAAACCGCGCTGCGTGATTCGTCCGCCCATGGGTCGTTCCTCTTGGGGATGATGAGCCGTTGATCAGGCTCTAGCGAGAGCCGCTCTGGGGTGCAAGGCGTCGCCCCACTGGGTCATCGCCAAAGGCCGGCGCCAGCGGACGCCCCTCTCTTGCCCTTGACCTGCGCTACCATCTGACCCTTCATCCGGCCCGATGATCCTCCTGACCTTCCTGCTCGCCATCGCCACCCCAGGCTCACCCGATTCAGGGCGGGCGCGTGCCCTGCTCGAGCAGCGCGGGATCGAATTCTCCGGTGGGCGATTCGTCACCGCCTGCCGCGGGGAGCCGGAGCTGGTGCGAATCTTTCTGGCGGCGGGCATGACGCCCGACGCGTCCCACATCGAGCCCACGGCCCGAGGCTTGCGGACCATCTCGGTCCTCGGCGTCGCGGTTCGCAGTAACCAGCCGGAGATCGTAACCCTCCTCGCT
>JAUUZB010000246.1 GCA_030590185.1 Deltaproteobacteria bacterium | reverse complement strand
GATCAAGAATTGGGCCTCGTACTGTTTGTTGAGGCCTTCGATCCGGGCGGCGAGGTTCACGGTGTCGCCGATCACCGTGTACTCCTTACGAGCCGTGGAGCCGACGTTGCCGGTCATCACCTGGCCGGTGTGCAGGCCGATCCCTATACGGGCGTCACCGATGCGCCCGGCGCTGCGCTCCTCTTCCATGCGCGCCAGGATGGCGAGCGACGCCTGCACCGCGTTGGCGCTGTCACGACCGTCGGAGAGGGGCGCGCCGAAGATCGCCATGAAGCCGTCGCCGAGGAACTTATTGATGATGCCGTCGTGGGCGTTGATGATGTCGACCATGAACCCGAACAGGTGGTTGAGGAAGGACACCACCTCCTCCGGGGTCTTGCCCTCGCAGAAGGTGGTGAAGCTACGAATATCTAGGAACATCATGCAGACGTGGCGGGTTTCGCTGCCGAACTCGCCGCGTTGGTCGAGCAGCTTGTTGACCACCTGCGGGGAGACGTGTTGTCCGAAGAG
Source organism: Deltaproteobacteria bacterium (assembly GCA_030590185.1). Next base: position 5,981 of record JAUUZB010000246.1, on the reverse strand, counting down.
GTTGACCACCCGGTTGCGCTCCTCCACCACGCTGATCGACTCGCTGAGTCGCGCCCGGATTTGCCGCGCCACGAAGGCGGTCGCCATGCCGGCGAGGAGCACCAGCCCCGCCTTGGCGAGGTGGGGCCAGGGCATGATGAGAGAGTTGTGCAGCCCGCTGGCCGCGAGCTCGGCGCGGAAGAAGAAGACGACGAATAGGTAGCCGGCGGCCGACGTCACGCCGGTCACTAGGGACAGGCGGAAATCCAGGCGCAGGGCCGACAGGGCGATGAACACGAAGTAGAGCAACACCACCGGGGTGACCAGGGTGTAGGCCGGCTGCAGGTGGCTGCCGATCAACAGCAGCAGCGCGGTTGGCAAGAGCGATTCGATCACGGCGTTGGCGTAGCGGGCGGGCGCCGGGGGGCGCATGCGCTTGGCGATCACCTTGGTGATCGCGAAACGGACCACCAGCTCGTAGGCCAGGAAACCCGCGATCATAGCGAGCGCCGCCTTTAGGGGCGCCCGGGCGCCGATCATCTGCTCGAAGGGTTGGCGCGCGAACAACAGGACCGTGCCGGTGACCAACAGGGAGATGGTGGTGACGATCGCCAGCAGGGTAACCCGCAGGTGTTCCGACTTGAGGATGCCGAGCTCGAGCTCGTTGGCGATGAGGCCGGCGGCGGCGGCGGATTCGATCTCGTCCGGGGGCATGGGCGGGGTGGCCATGGCTGGATTGTGCAGCAGACCCGCGGGCGCGACAACCGGGGCTGTGGAGGTTAGGGCGCTGGTGGAGACACGGCCAGCGCGGCGCGGACGGCCGCGATGCCGGCTGTCTCGAGCGCCGACTCGGTGGCGGTGTCGGCCGTGACGCTCGTGATTTGGATATCGCGGAGCTCGAAGCCGAGCTCGGTGAGTCGCTCTGAGCCAGCGATCTCGGCCCGCGTTGCCAGCTCCCGTCGAATGTCTGGATCACGAAGGTCGGCCGCGGACGCCTGGTACAGCACCTCCAACAGCGACACCTCGAGGATCGGGCGCAACCGAGCGTTGAGGGCGAGGTCGAGGGGGTAGCGGTCGAGATCGCTGGCCCGCCTGCGCCGGGCGCGCAGGGCGATTGAGACCTCGACCCTCAGGCTTCCATCGTCCGGGGTGTCGAGGGTGAGGCGTTGGTCGTCGTCGAAGCGCAGGTAGTGGAGCGCGCCCGGTAGGGTCGTGAAATCGTACAGCAGCGCCGGCACAACGTGGCTGCCGACGGAGTAAATCTCGCTCGGGCTGCCCCCATCGATGGTGACGCCCAGCTCACTCGGCTCGACCGTTTCTACCGCCAGCGCCCAGAAGGCGGCGACCAGGAGGATGATCCAGGCGACGAATCTCATGGCGCCACCTCCGCGTCCGGTGCGTCGGCCCGGCCGTTCGCTGTTGCCGCCGACAGGTGCTCGAGTAACGTCTGTGCTTCGTCACCGAGCCGGGGCGGGCTCGCGGCGATGGCGGTGAGCCGCACGTACCGAGCCTGCAACTCTTCGTTGAGGGCGGCGCGGGCCTCCTCGAGAAATCGCTCCATGCCGTCCGGCCGCGCCAGGTCAGCGAGGTCCCGGCGGCCGAGGGTGTCGTTCAACACGGCCGGTGCGAGGTGGGCAACCGCATCGACGTACGCCCCGCCCGGTCCGTGCAGGGCAATCGCCGCGGCCACCTGCACCGGGACGGGGCCGAAGGTCAATTCGAGGCGTTCGAACGATACGGTGATCCCCTCGCGGGTGCGGCCGGACCAGGCCCCCGGGCCCTCGGTATCAGCCTGGCCCTCGAACAGGAGCGAGCTTTGCGTGGGCACGCGGATCACCCGATTGAAGACCGGCAGCACCAGCGGCTCGCCGGCGATCACCACCTGTGGCTCGATGTCGAAGCCGAACAGGGTCCCCCAGGTGCTGTAGACCACGATCAGCTCGCCATCGAGCGGCGGGTAGGCGTACCAGTCGTCGTCAAAGGCGCCGGCGTGGAACAGCACGAAGGCAGCGCCACCGACGAGGAGAAGGGTGCCACGCCGGCTGCGTTTTTTTCGCGGTCGGGTGGGGGCGGCGGCGGCCGGTTGGTCTGGCTCGGGAGGTTCCGGTGCTTCGGCCGGCGCGGGCAGCGTCGGTGGTGCAGGGGGGCGCCGGGCCCGTGGCGCGGCGGCTGGTGATGGGGGTGGTGGCTTCCGCCGGGTCGAGTCCTCCCGGTCGTCGTCAGCGGCGAGGTCGTCGAGGCCGAACGACACCTTCGGTCCGTCCGCCTCGACCCCAGCCGCATCGCCATCGGTCTCGAACAACGCGTCGAGGTCGCCGGTCTCCGATCCCACCTCGGGCTCGACGGGCCCGGCCGCGGCCGCGGGCGTTTGCCTCGGCGCCGACGTTGGTGTGGACCCCGGTGTGGGCTCCGGCGCCGGCGTTGGTGTGCCCCTCGGTGTGGGCTCCGGCGCCGGTGGGGCGCTCGGCCCGGAGAAACGGCGTTTGATCTCGGCGGCGTCTTCCTCGGTGAGATCCCCCACGTCGCGCTTGAGACCGTCGACCTCGGCGTGCAGCTCCGGCCCGCCGTAGCCCTGCACGATCCCGATCCGATCGGTCTCGTGGTAGCGATACTCACCGGAGGCCTTGAGCTCCCCCAGGCGTCTCTGCAACAGCAGCGCGCGGTCGTCGAGCAGCGCTAGGTAGCTGGGGAAGACCCCGGTGGTGCCGATGATCCGGGCCTGCTCTACGGATTGGCCAAACAGCTCGGTGAGCACCTTGATCAGCCGTTTTTCGTCCCGCTCGTCAATCATGGCGTCGCCTCTCTTGGCGCTGGCTGTCGTACCATCACCCGGATCAGTGCGAACCAAATAAAGAGTAGGAACAGAAGGTGCGCCAGTGGGCTCATCCGCAGGCGCGCGATCTCCGCGGTGCTGCGTGCCTCTCCTAGGCCGGCCGTCGGCCCTTGACGATGCCGGCGAAGGACTCCGCTTCGAGGCTCGCGCCGCCGACCAGGGCACCGTCGATGTCCGGTTGGTGCAACAGCTCGTGGGCGTTGCTCGGCTTGACGCTACCGCCGTAGAGGATACGCATCTGTTCGCCGAGGTCCGGGTCGAGTCGCCGTATCTGCTCGCGGATCACGCCGTGCACTTCCTGGGCCTGCTCCGGGGTGGCGACCTTGCCGGTGCCGATGGCCCAGACCGGCTCGTAGGCGATGACCGTCTTGTGTAGCTCCGGCATGCCGAGCCCCTCGATGGCGCTGACCAGCTGCTCGCCGACCACGTCCATGGTGCGCCCCGCTTCGCGCTCTTCGAGGGTCTCCCCGATGCAGAGAACGGGCATGAGCTCAGCCCGAAAGACCGCCGCCATGCGTTGGCGGGCCGACTCCAGCGTTTCACCGAAGATCTGACGGCGTTCGGAGTGACCGACCAGCACGTACTGGCAACCAACCTCCTTGAGCATCGGCCCGGAGACCGCGCCGGTGAAGGCGCCCGAGTCCTCCGGGTGAAGCTCCTGGGCCCCGAGCTGAATGTTCGAGTCCTCGAGGCGCTTGGCCACGGGGTGCAACGCCGGGTAGGGCGGCGTGATCATGATGTCACAATCCCGCACCGAGGCGACCAGGCGCTTGAGATCGCGCACCAACGCCAGCGCCTCGCTGACGGTTTTGTTCATTTTCCAGTTGCCGGCGATTAATTGACGACGTGACATGGCTCTCCCCTCAGGACTCCAGGGCCTCGATTCCAGGTAGTGTCTCTTTTTGCAACAGTTCCAGGCTGGCGCCGCCACCGGTGGAGACGTGGTCGATCTGCTTGACCACCCCCGCCGCCTCGATGGCCGCCACCGAGTCGCCGCCGCCGACCACCGTGTAGCCGTCGGTCCCGGCGACCGCTTCCGCCACCGCTTTGGTCCCGGCCGCGAATGACTCCCACTCGAAGACGCCCATGGGACCGTTCCAGAACACGGTCTTGGCGCCGCTCACCGCGGAGACGATCTTGGTGCGCGTCTTCGGTCCGATGTCCATGCCGATCTGCCCGGCGCCGATGGATGCCTGCTCGACGATGATCGGCGGGGAGTGGGCCTCGAACTCCTCGGCCACCACGTGGTCGATCGGCAGGATCACCTCGACCCCGCGTCGTTCGGCCATGGTCAGGAGATTCTTGGCCGCCTGCAGGTGGCCCTCCTCGAGTCGCGAGGAGCCGATGCTGTGGTTCGAAGCATTCAGGAAGGTGTAGGCCATCGCCCCACCGATACAGAGGGTCTGCACCCGGCCGAGCAGCGCCTCGAGGATGCCGAGCTTATCGGCCACCTTGGCGCCGCCGACCACCGCCACGAACGGCTCTTGCGGCGAGTCGATCAGCTTGCCGATCGCCTCGAGCTCCTTTTCGAGGAGAAAGCCGGCCGCCCTGTTCTCGAAAAGCTCCACCACGCCGACGATGGAGGCGTGGGCGCGGTGGCAGGAGCCGAAGGCGTCGTTGACGTAGGCGTCCGCCTTCAGGTCAAACGGTGCGGCGAGCGCTCGGGCGAAGTCCGGATCGTTTTTCTTTTCACCCGCCCGAAAGCGCAGGTTTTCGAGCAGGACGATGCCACCCGGGCGCAGATTCGTGACCAGCGCCTTGACCCCGTCACCGATGCAGTCATCGGCGAGCAGCACGTCGGTGTTGAGGATCTCGGACAACCTGGCGCCGACCGGCTCGAGGCCCATCTCCGGCACCGGCTTGCCCTTGGGCCGCCCGAGGTGGGAGCAGAGCACCAACCCAGCCCCCGCCTCTAGGGCGTGGCGGATGGTGGGCAGGGCGGCGCGGATGCGCGCCTCCGAGGTGATCTGGCCATCCCTGAGCGGCACGTTGAGGTCGAGCCGCAACAGCAGCCGGTGACCCTCGAGGTCGAGGTCGGTTATGCGTTTGACGCCTTTCATCCGAACTTAATCCCTTGGGCGAGGGGCAGCTCCGCGGACCAGTTGACGGTCTGGGTTTGCCGCCGCATGTAGGCCTTCCAAGAGTCGGAGCCGGCTTCGCGGCCGCCGCCGGTCTCCTTCTCACCGCCGAAGGCGCCGCCAATCTCGGCGCCGCTGGTGCCAATGTTGACGTTGGCGATGCCGCAGTCGGAGCCGACCTCCGACAGGAAGCGTTGGGCCCAACGCATGGAGTTGGTGAAGATGGCGCTCGACAGGCCCTGGGGCACGCCGTTCTGCTTGGCGATGGCGTCGTCGATGTCGTCGACCTCGATCAGGTAGAGGATCGGGGCGAAGGTTTCGTCCTGTACGATCTCCATGTCGTTGGTGGCCTTGACCAGGCAGGGCTTGACGTAGCAGCCGCCCGGGTAATCGTCCCCCGACAGCTCCTCGCCGCCGTAGATCACCTCGCCGCCCTGTTCTTTGATTTTGACCAGGGCCGCCTGCATTTCCTCGACCGCGCCGCGGTCGACCATGGGCCCCATCAGGGTGTTCGGGTCGAGGGGATCGCCGATGCGCACCTGCTCGTAGGCGTTCTTGAGTCGCTGGGTGAAGTCCGCGGCGATGGGCTTGTGAAGCAGCAGGCGCCGGGTGGAGGTGCAGCGTTGGCCGGTGGTTCCCACCGAGCCGAACACCACCCCGGGCAGGGTGATGTCGAGGTCGGCGTCCTCCATCACGACCACGGCGTTGTTGCCGCCGAGCTCGAGGATGGTGCTGCCAAAACGCTCGGCGACCACGGTGCCGACGTGCCGGCCGACGCGGGTGGAGCCGGTCGCGGAGATCAGCTGCACGCGCTTGTCGTGCAGCATGGTCTCGCCGACGGTTCGGCCGGAGCCGACCACCAGGCCCATGACGCCGCCGAAGCCGTGCTCGGCCATCACCCGGTCGGCGATCTTCTGCACCGCGATGGCGGTGACGGGCGTTTTGGAGGAGGGCTTCCAGATCATGACGTCGCCGCAGACCGCCGCCAGCGCAGCGTTCCAGGCCCAAACCGCCACCGGGAAGTTGAAGGCGCTGACGATGCCGACGCAGCCGAGCGGGTGCCACTGCTCGAACATGGCGTGGGCCGGCCG
>JAUUZB010001126.1 GCA_030590185.1 Deltaproteobacteria bacterium | reverse complement strand
CACCCCGGCGGCCATCGCCACCATCGAAAGCAAGTCCAGGCGCCGCATGGCCATGGTGGTCGGTGAGGGCGGATTCCTGTTCCTCCTGATCGCCCTGTGCTCCTTCATGCTCTACCGCCTGGTCAACCAGGAACGGCGACACCTGGCGCGACTCGAGACCTTCATCTCCACGGTCACCCACGAGATGAAGACCCCACTCGCTGGGATCAAGTCACTGCTGCAAACCCTAGTCGCCGGCCGGGTGCCCGAGGCCCAAACGTTGTCCCTGTACGCGCTCGGCCTCAAGGAGACCGAGCGCCTCGAGCACGTGATCGAAAACGTGCTGCTCTCGGGCCGGCTGCGGGCGGAGGCCTACGACGTACGCGTCACCACCGTGGAGTTGCGCAGCCTATTGACCCGCTTCGTGGAGCACCGCCAACGCTACCTGGTGGACCGGCCGGAGGCGATCCGCCTGGCCTGGGAGCTCGACACCGACACGGCCGAGGCGCTCATCGACGCCGACGCCCTGACCACCATCCTCGAGAACCTGGCGGACAACGCCTTCAAGTACGGCGGCGACGAGCCAGAGGTCGTCGTCCGGGCGGCGCGGCGCGACACCGGGCTGCGGGTGTCGGTGGATGACGACGGCATCGGTTTTGCGTCGGAGCGGGCCGGGGAGCTGTTCGAGTCCTTCCACCGTGGAACAGCCAACGCCGGCGCGGTTCAGCATGGTACCGGCCTCGGCCTCGCCATCGCCCGGACCCTGGCGCGGAAGATGGGCGGCGACCTGACGGCGTGGAGTGAGGGGCCCGACCGCGGTAGCTCATTCATGATTGACTTGCGGGAACCCAGCCCCACGGGAGGCCAGAGCCGATGACCGCGCGCGCCCTGCGTTCGGCAGGGTGACCCGACCGGGTGTCGGTGCGTCGAGCGCAGCGCATCAAAACTCTCCGCTCACCCCCACCACCGCACCACCGCGCTGTGGTACCGCGCCTACCCTGGCCGGTGGCGGCTCGCCGCTCCTGCCAATATTGAGCAGCCAGAGCAACACGCCGGTGCCGAGGGCGGCGCCGCCGGTGGCAAGAGCGATATCTCCGACCAGGGCGAAGGTTTTGCTCTGGTCCAGCTGGTCCTGGTTCTCGGAACGGCTCCTCAGCGTGCCGTCGTTGAGTTTCTCGTTGCCGACGACGGCGAGCCCGCCAAAGGTCGCGCCCACGGCTGCGATGGCTAGACCGCTGAAGAAGAGGGTGCCAGCCACGTAGTTGACACCGGGTCCCGGAGCTGCGTCGTCGTAGGTCGCGGTGACCGCCTGGTTTGCCTCACGGTTGCCGACCACGCCAGGCGCCGGCGAAGCTACCAACTCGCTTGCTGGTCCGAGGAGCCTCTGGGTCTCCTCCGGTGATTGTCCCCGCCCGAGCGGGTGCCAATTTCCCGCCGGGACGAGGCTCGCCCAGTAGAAAGGGTTTCGGAACTGTGGGTTCGCGAGCAACTCGAGACGCGCCGCGCGCAGCGCTTCGCCACGTCCCTGACCGAGAACGAGGTTGACGTAGTAGCTGGTCGTCAGGCGGCGGCTGCCCTCGGCGCTCACCTTCCATAGGGATGTGACCTGGGCGTCGGCTCCGGTGAGCACCAAGGCGCGACGTTGGCCGTAGATACTCTCGCCCCCGCGGACCTCATCGACGCGGGTGTCGCAGGCGGAGAGCACGACGAGTTGGGTGCCCCAGAGATCAGCGTTGGCGAGCTCCTCATCAGGGAGGGAAAACCCGTGGGCCGCTATGTGTAGGATTTGTGGTCCGTGAAGCTCCGTGATCGCCGACTCGGTCGCCGCGAGTCCGGTGAGCACCTGCGAGCCGTCAAACAAGGATGCAACTGCGTTGGCTTCTCCCGCCTGGGCCGTGTCACCCTGCTCGGCGTCATCGGTTGAGATCGCTACCACCACCGCTGGGTTGGTCGCCGCGATTTCCCCCGAGCCGACGCGCAACAGATCTCGGCCGGTGGTGAGGTAGGAGATGAGGTAGTCCTCGGTGAGATATCGGCCGTCGGCGCTCAGCATGGCGTCGAAGGGCGCCAGGTTGAGGGCGCCGTCCGGGACCAGCAGGAGGTGACGGGCATCGCCGATGGCCGGACGAAGCTTGGACATCACCAGCGCATCCAACGCGCGCGATGTTGCTCGTACCCGCGCCACCCACTCCGCTCCTGAGCAGGCAACGCCGACCGCGCCGCACGAAACGATTGTCTCGCGCAGGGCGATGACCGCCGCGTCGATAGGAGTACGTGCACCAAGATCGATCGCCACCACCTCGCCCGAGCGTTCGAGAAGATAGACGGCGTAGCGCCCGCCGACCTCGTCCGATTGTGAAACTGGGGACGGGTCATCTGCGACGAACTCGAGCAACACCGCGTCCGCGGGGATCCGGATGGCGATATCAGGGATGGTGAACAGGTCGTGACCAACCGCGGAGTTGGCGGCGAGATCGCTGGCCTCGGTTCCGGGCTCCTCGGCTCTGGCCTTCGAGCCTTCCAAGGCCCTGCCCTCGTGATCGTCGCCGCTAGCAGACGCGGAGTGATTGGGCTGCTCCGACAAAACATCTTCGGGTGTGCTCGCCGCCACCGGGCTGGCCGAGAACGTGGCCCACAGAGAGGTGGTCACGACGATCGT